>NZ_JAMPJZ010000005.1:0-133621 GCF_039961835.1 Trichocoleus sp. ST-U1 | reverse complement strand
ATCGACAGAGCAAAAAAGTTCTTCTAGACTAAGCATGGGACGAGCCTGTAAAGCTGTTGTGTGATGACTTTTAGCTTACTCGCTTGTCCCCTCCTTATCCCGAACTCAGGTTAGTTAAAAAAAAAGCAAGGTGGGTAGTATCCACTTTGCTTTTTAAATGAAGAATCACACAGCGATCGCCTTGGCTTTAGGCGATAATTGTTCGCGGTTATGAGGTTCCTCAAAATCAATTAACGGCCCTTTCGGAACAATTCTGGTGGGATTAACTTTTGGGTGGCTTTTATAGTAATGGCGTTTGATATGGTCGAGGTTGCAGGTTTCCTTTACCCCTGGCACCTGGTAGAGGTCTTTCAGGTAATTCCAGAGATTGGGGTAATCCACAATCCGGCGTGAATTGCACTTGAAGTGGACATAGTAAACGGCATCAAAGCGCAAGAGAGTGGTAAACATACACCAATCTGCCTCGGTGAGGCTTTCTCCACACAGATAGCGTTGCTCCGCTAACACTTTTTCCCAACGATCGAGAGCATCGAATAGTTCCGTCACCGCTTCATCGTAGGCGGCTTGGCTAGTCGCAAATCCTGCTCGATAAACGCCATTATTAATCGGTTGGTAAATTGCATCGATCGTCTTATCAACCGCCTCCTGCAATTCTGTTGGATAAAAATTCATCTCAGACTTGGCGAAATCATCGAATTCTGTATCAAACATCCGAATGATCTCGCGGGATTCATTATTCACAATCGTGGTAGTTTCTTTATCCCAAAGAACTGGGACAGTCACCCGCCCATTGTAATTAGAATCCGCTTTAAGATAAACTTCCCACAAATAGCGAGTCTTATTTACCGTATCGGGGATAGAACCTGGTTCTTCTGAGAATTCCCAACTATTTTGCTCAATTTCGGGTGCCACGACTGAGAGACTGATAACATCTTCTAATCCCTTCAATTGGCGCATAATTGCGGTTCGTTGCGCCCAAGGACAAGCCCAGGAAATATAGAGATGATAGCGACCTGGTTCAGCCTTAAAGCCACTAGAACCATCAGCTGTAATTTTGTTGCGGAAGGTTGTTGATGGACGAATAAATTTTCCTTGGGAGTCTTCTTGTTCTCGTTCGCTAACCCACTTTCCATCAATCAAAAGACCTAAACCCATAACGTTCTCCTTTGAGAGTATGAAGGGCAACCCCAGGAAGATTGCCCCACACTTATTGGTTCAGGTTCTCACCTAAAATTCATCGGTCTTAGGTGCAAAATAGGGCGAGTACCTTACTCAGCGCTGAGGATTTTTGGCACTTTGAAAAAGTCACCCTCTTGATCTGGGGCACCTGTGAGAATAGCTTCCCGGTTGGGAAAGGGTTGCAGTTCATCAGGGCGTGTCACATTGCTGACATCAATTGCCCTTGTTGTGGGTTGCACATCACTGACATCAAGTTCGCTTAATTGTTCAAAATACTCCAAAATACTGCCTAGTTGGGTCGTAAATTGGGCTTCTTCTTCGGGGGTCAGTTCTAGGCGAGCCAGATGGGCAACTTTGCGAACTTGTTCGCGGTCAATCATAACAGTGGTAATGGCTTATTGGTAATTGGTCATTTGATAGTAGATAGTAGGTAATTTTTTCTCTTTTGTTGATTACCTATTACCTGTTACCTAAAAGAAGATATCCATCGTAGATCGCCCAGTCGTTTTGAGCCAGTTTTGGGCTTCGATGTAGTTATTCGGAGCCATACTAATCGCTTGTTTCCAATATTCTCCGGCTTTGTCAAACAAAGCTTCAGCAGCTTCGGGATCTCCATCTTCCTTGAGCTTTTCACCCTGGAAGTGGTAAATGACGGCAATATTATTCAACGCTTGAGGCAGGCGAGGATTACAGTCAAGCGCTTGGTGGTAGTATTCCAAAGCCTGCTCGTGGTCACCATTGCTGGCGTATATCAGCCCCATATTGTAGAGGATATAACTGCGGTCGTAAGTGTCTTCCTCTAGGGTTAGGGCTTCCCTGTAATTGTCTAGAGCTTCGGCGTATTCACCATCTGCCTGCGCTGACATACCATCGCGGTAGTAGATGAAGGCTTCTTTTGCTTTCTTGTTGGCAGGCAGGATTTTCAGGATTATATCCGCCATTACCGTGAAGCTCTTGTCAATGAAGTTATCGTTTTTTTGCGTTCTTGGCATATCCGGCTCTGTAATGCTGCGCTAATTAGGAAAGTGTAGAGTGGTCAGTTTATCGCTCAGTGATGCTCTTTAAGCTAATTTAACGCGCTCTGGGAGTCAACTGGATTGAGATTAACAAATGCGATCGCGCATTTGTTGTTCTTTCCTCAATCAACAGAGTTTCTCAGTGTTTTTTAGCGGACGTATTATTTTATACAAAATAAATACTAGTCCTTGTGTATATTTAGAGAATGGAAATCTGTGCGCTTATATATACGGAATTAAAGCTTGGCGATCGCTCAGCCGTAAGGCTAATGCACCCTTGACTATGGTTGGGTTTAATAATGCAAAGTGCCATCTGGGAGAATTGCACTATTGAGCTGGACACCTTCGAGAAGCGCATTCTCAAAATCAGCATTTCGCAAATCCGCCCCTCGCAAGTCCGTTTCTCGGAGAATGGCATTGCTCAAGTCAGCACTAATCAGATTCGTTTGCCGCAAATCAGCCTTGGTGAGGTCAGCGCCCGGTAACTTCGCCATCGTCAACTCAGAACCGGCAAGGTTAGCGCCTGTGAGATTGGCTTTAATCAACGCCGCTAAATTCAAATTAACGCCGCTCAAGTTGGCACCGCTAAGGTCGCTATTAATCAAGCTGGCACCGCCTAGATTCGCCCCCCCTAAATTGGCACCCCTTAAATCGGCAGCACTGAGATTGGCACCGGCGAGATCAGCACGCCTCAAGTCAGCCGCCCTTAAGTCCGCATCTCTCAACTCAGCACCCCTCAAGTCACACTGAGGACATTGTTTAGTTTTTAGCAAATGTTGAACGTGTTCCAGATTGGCTGCTTTGAGTGGTGTGGTTAATCCCAAAAGTGAGAATAGGAGAGCGAACAGCCACGTTAGCGTTGCCAAGCGGCGCTTCGGTTTAGGGTGGCATACGCTAAGAGCGAATAGGTTAAGAGCGATCGCGCAAGTTCTGGGTTTCATAATCTGCCTGCTGGAATTTGCCAAAATTTTATACTGGTGATAGTAGCCTCCGTCCTTGAGGAAAGCACATGGCTCCCAATCCCACCCTCATGCAAGCAGTTGAACACCTGGGCTACCGTGTCACGGTTGGCGATGTGGCAACCCAAGCTGGGTTAAATGTCAACATGGCTCAGGCTGGATTACTCGCTCTGGCATCCGACGCCGGTGGACACTTGCAGGTAGCAGAAACCGGCGAGATAGTCTACCTTTTCCCTAAGAATTTCCGGACAGTTCTCCGCAATAAGTTCTTGCGGCTGCGACTGAAGGAATGGTGGGAAAAAATTTGGAAAGTTTTGTTTTACCTGATCCGGATTTCCTTCGGGATTATCCTGATTGCTTCCATTGTCCTAATTTTTGTCGCGATCGCAGTTATTCTAATCGCCGTCAACAGCAGCCGCGACAGCGATGATTCCGGCGGCGGTCATCACGGTGGCGGCGGTATGGTGTTCATGCCCCGCTTCTGGTTTGGCCCTGATATCTGGTGGTTTTTCTATCCAGACTATAGCGATCGCTACGAACGGCGTCGTGTCTCATCCCCCGAAGGCAAGAGACAGATGAACTTCCTAGAAGCCGTCTTCTCCTTCCTGTTTGGCGATGGGAATCCCAATGCCGATTTAGAAGAACGCCGCTGGCAAGAAATTGCCACTGTCATTCGCAATAATCAGGGTGCGGTGACAGCCGAACAAATCGCCCCTTATCTCGATGACATGGGCAAAGGCTGGGGCAAAGAATACGAAGATTATATGCTGCCCGTCCTCACTCGTTTTAATGGGCAACCAGAAGTCAGCCCAGACGGGGAAATCGTCTATCACTTCCCTGAATTACAAACTACAGCGCAAGAGCGAAATTCGCAGCCAGTGGGTGCATATCTCCGAGAGCGTCCTTGGCGCTTTAGCCAAGCCGATAGCGGACAAATTATGCTCTCTGCGGGATTAGGTGCCGTGAATATTATCGGTGCTTTAGTTCTCAATTCTCTGTTACGGGGAGAGATAGGGGTTCAATTAGCGCAATCCGGCGGACTTATCGCCTTCGTGCAGTCAATTTACTGGATTTTGCTGAGTTACGGCATCGCTTTCCTGTCAATTCCCTTAATTCGCTATTTCTGGATTCAGTGGAGAAATCAGCGAGTTGAAGCCCGGAATCAACAACGACAAGAACGCGCTATCTTCTTGAATCAAGCGAATTCTGCTTTGCAGAAAAAAATTGCTTATGCTCAACAATTTGCTGCGAAAACAGTAATCGGTCGCGAGGATTTAGCCTACACGACCGAAACCGAGCTTATAGAACAGGAGATCGAGCAAGCCGATAAGATTGATGCAGAATGGCAGCGTCGCCTCAACCAGAGCGGTTCATAAAGATTCCTTGGGGCGTTTAAAAATCAAGAAGCCATATCCATAACCCGGATGGGAATTCACGCCGGTTAATTCCCAGCCTTCCTGTCCGAGTTGATTGGATAATTCATGGAGAGGTGGGATGTCTTGTTTATCTCGAAAGTCTTTTTCGTTGACACTTTTGGGTCGGAGATCGCCTGCAAAGTAGTCAAACCGAACAAAGAGGTACTCCCACTTTTTCACAGCAATCCTTCTGGCGTTTAATTAAGTCAGCTGAAAAGCAAGGAGCGATCGCTCCGGGATGAGCGAAGCGATGTCACTTGGTGGCTACCGCTTCGCTCATCGCGACTTTGGGGAGGTAACAGCCCCGCCTCTACTGCACTTTCATGCTAGCGATCGCGGTGCGCTGGTAATAATGCCCCAAAATTTGCTGGTAGTTTGTCCCCTGCTGAGCTAAATTGTAAGCCCCCCACTGGCTTAAACCAAGACCGTGACCGAAACCACGACCGTTGAGCTGAAAACCCGTTCCTGTGGAGCTAACCGTGAACAACGTACTCCTAAGCTTCAGTGCTTGACGCAGCTGACTTCCAGTCATCCGCCGCGTGCTACCACTTCCAACGACTTTCATCGTCATAATCCGTCCGCTAGGAGTGGTGCGTTCCGGTATCAAAGATTTAACATTGCTTACACCCAGAAGCCGACTAAGTTCGTTGCGGGAGAAGCTTTTCTGCCACTGGTAGCCTGGTGTCCCTTGGTCGTAGTCTGGAACGCCGCGCAGGTAAGCCAGGGGTTCCGACCAAACATTTTCCACATTTTCCGTGTGTCCTCCAGAAGCGGAGTGGAAGACAGCAAGAATAATTTGACCGTTGTAGGTTAAAACTTGCCCAGCCGTGGCATTCACAGCCATTTGCGTTGACTCGGCTTCGGTTTCCAGACCTTTGTAAACTTGCCAAGTCTGGGTATCGCCGACATCAAAAACGCTATTGCCAGCAGTTTGACGCTTATACAGGGCGTAGGAACGAGCGGCGACAGCTTGCGCCTTCAAGGCTTCCAGAGGCCAATTAGCACTCATTTCCGAGCCTAAGACGCTGTAAAGATATTGTTCTAAATCAACTTGGTTGACGGCGGTGAGTCCTTTGCCAGTGCGAACCAATCGAGTGCGTCCCCGATACCAGCGATCGCCGATCCAAACATAACCGCCAGCCGTCGGTTCCACTATCAGTTGCGTGCTTTGCTCTCCGCCCAGCGCCACGCCACCGCCTGTAGGACGGGCTTCCATGCCATCCATTGCCGCCATTTGCCCTACTACTCGACCGGCACTATCGCGGATTACGGCTTTCGTGGAACTGCCCACGGTAATCTTGCTGACGCCTTCTTGAATCGCTACGCGCAGTTCCATCGCTTTCGCAGGAGCAACCAGCATGAGCCACAACAAAAAAGTCAGCCACCATTTAGAAGGATGTAGCCGCCCGGAGGACGCCTTCCCGAAGCCTAAGATGAAGCAAGAAGTCTGAAGCATGAAGGATTTCTGTTTGCCTAGGAGCTGTTTAGTTACCATCTATTAAAATCTCCTCACACGATGCCAAATAGAGTGCTAGGGATAGTCATTATTAAATTCCACTTAAATTGAGCATGAGAGCAAGAATCCCGTCCTTGAACTTCTCTTAGGAAGGTGGATTTATTAAGTCCCAATTCAAAAGCGTATGGGTATGGCACAGAAAAAGCCCTTACATGAAGATGAATGAGTGTCAGTTATTTAATCCACGTTCCTTAGTTCAAGACCCTTGAGAGCTGATCCGCTTATAAATTGGCACAACCCACTGACTTTTCTTATGGTGGATATATTTACCATGTTTGCTGCCGGAGTGCTACTCATAAACCTTGTGAACTTTTATCCTGAGTCTTCAGCGGAACTGCGTGTTCCCCAGATGCTGTGTCAGGATAGTTACGGAAGGCAATTCCTAGACTTTGTGACCGTTTTCTTGCCAAAATGCAAATTACTTTTTTAGGGACAAGCTCCGGTGTACCGACGCGATCGCGCAATGTGTCCAGCGTGGCTTTACGGCTACCTCAACGAGGAGAACTCTGGCTGTTTGACTGTGGTGAAGGTACCCAACACCAGCTATTACGGAGTGACCTGAAAATCGGTCAACTGAACCGTATTTTTATCACCCATATGCACGGAGACCATATATTTGGCTTAATGGGTCTTTTGGCAACCTGTGGTTTGGCTGGCAATGTTCAACGCATTGACCTCTACGGTCCCCCCGGTCTCAATGAATACCTGCGTGCTTGCAGACAATACTCTTCAACCCATTTTTCCTACCCGGTTCAGGTTCACATCGTACAGCCTGGAGTGGTGTATGAAGATGAAGAATTTATCGTCACCTGTGGTTCTCTGAAGCATCGCGTCACTGCTTTTGGCTACCGAGTCACTGAAAAAGATCGTCCGGGGCGCTTCGACGTGGAAAAAGCCGCAGCCCTGTCAATTCCTCCGGGTCGGGTCTATGGACAACTCAAACGTGGCGAAACTGTGACGCTGCTAGATGGGCGGCAAATTCATGGGGCAGATCTGTGTGGACCGACAGAAATCGGTCGCAAAATTGTTTACTGTACCGACACAGTTTATTGCGACGAGGCGGTAGAACTTTCGCAGGATGCGGATGTGTTAATTCACGAAGCGACCTTTGCCCACCAAGACGCCCAGCTAGCTTTTGATCGCTTGCACTCCACTTCAACGATGGCGGCTCAAGTTGCTCATACTGCTGGTGTTAAGCACTTGATCATGACTCATTTCAGTCCCCGCTATGCCCCCGGTAATGCCATTGTGCTGGATGACCTGCTTACGGAAGCGCGTGCCATTTTTCCGAGTACGGAATTGGCTTATGATTTTCTAAATTATGAGGTGCCTCGGCGGCGGGAAGAGGAATTAAAAATTAAAAATTCTCTTTTTTAATTTTTAATTGTGCATTGTTACTGTTTACAGACCGCTGGCGTTCCGCAGCCGGTCGCGTATTTCAACGAGACGGTTTTGACTGCTGACGGGCGATCGCGGTAGCGGAACTTCTGTGTTGGGCCAGCCGCTGAGATCGTTACAGGGACACGCTAAAGGCGGCATTCCCACAGTCCGGACGGGGACGGGCATGGTGCAACGAGAACAGGGTGACACATCCCATGCTGGTGTCAGCAACTGGGCAATTGGTTCTGCGGTACCCTCTAAGTAGCAGTCCCCCGACTCTGGCGAGAGGATTTGCTGCCAGCAGTTTTCAAATTCTTGCGAGTAGCGATCGCCCCGAATCACGGGTTGCGGCAGCAGCGCTTCTTGACCATTCCGAATCAAAACTTTTTTGCCTAACTGAAACCAATAAGCAAGATACTGTTTGACTTGGTGTTGAGATGCCATAGCAAAGGAGTGAATGGTAATAGGTATAGGGTAATGAACAACTCGCTTTTTCTCAATTAGCAATGAGTCATTCGCAATTGCCAGTTTGCCTTTAAGTCTTTCTATGCTAGCGCCTATGATAATTTTGGTAACGGCGTTCCCAGGTGGCTCAGGTTGAGAACGTGACCGGCAGTAACTAAGTAGACTGGGTTAGCGATCGCGCCCACTCGACGCACCAGCCTTCCCAAGCGATCGCGGAACATTCGACCGAGGGGATAGGCGGGAACAACGCCCCACCCCGTTTCCTCTGCCACCAAAATCGCATCACTGACGCTACTTTCCAAACTTTCCAGCAACTCCTGGCACGTCCTTTCCCACGATTCATCGTCTTGGTCTAAAAAATTCGCCACCCAAGTTCCCAAAGAATCAACGAGGAGACAACTAGAATTCTGAGATGCCCGAATCGTTGCCGCCAGTGTTAGCGGCACTTGCAGCGTTGTCCATTCCCTAGGGCGTCGTTGTTGATGTTGTTCAATTCGAGCCAGCCATTCTAGATCGTTGGGGTCAACGTGAGCCGTTGCCACATAGATAACCGGCTTACCCGAACGCATTGCCAGAGTCTCCGCCCACTCACTTTTCCCGGAACGGGCTGGACCAGTCACTAAGATTAAATGCTTAACAGAAGTCATTCAGATGCGATCGCAAAGAACTTTTTTACCCGTTTCCGGCGAGTTGTGCATTAAAGTTAAATTCAACAGTGGCAGGATTTGTATCTTACCCACCTGTACAGTGTCCGGGTTATTCTAGCGGTCAGGCTTCCCATAAATTTTCATTTTGTGCATTGAGACAGTTAATCCTACCAGACAAATAAACAAATAAAATAGAAACACAAAGCATAGAAACACAAAGCAAGTAAAAATACCAGGAAAAGCACCAATCCCAACCTTTTAGAGATTCTAGCGGCAGTTAGTTAACAGGTTTGATTTGCAGGAGTGGCGTCAGATAACTATGAAACCAGAATTAAAACGGATTGAGACAACACTGGATCGATTGGCTGATCAAAGTCCTGTCATAGAAAATTCGTCCCCTTGGGAAGATCAGCCCGATCCGAAGGGGTGGGGTTCAGAGGCATCATCAGATGCCAATCGCTCAATTTCAATGACCGTACAGGCTTTCTCTGACCAAAAGCAATCTGGCAAGACACCCGTCCTGCCAAAATTAAAAGCTCCCAGTTTCACCAACCATCGGAACGCTGCCAATCCTGCCTTGGCGATGACCCTGTTGCAAGAAATTGAAGCGATTGTTGGAGGTTGGCAGAAGGAACTTCATCAAACCTTGCGCCAAATTCAAGATATTTATCTAGAAGGGCCAATTGTTGATGGTTGGTTAGAGTCTCATTCCCGCGAACCAGAGGTTGGCGTTGAGGCGCTGCGTCAGGTGGTAGACAAGGGTCATGCCAAGTCCGTACACCAGCTGATGGACTATGTAGAAGAACTGTGCAATCAACCGGATGAAAAGGTGACTTGTGAATCTCCACGGGCTGGATACCGCCTGGTAGGAATGGATGAGAATGGTCAATTTTGGTCGCGTCCCTGTCCACCCGAACAGATTCCGAGTGTGAGTGTCGCGATCGCTCGTTATCAAAAGCTGCGCCTGCTGCTGAATCGCAAAGAGGATCTGGAAACCCGCCTCAGTCAACTAGCGGAAACACTCGTTGTTCTACATAGTCATCTAAGTGAGAATTAAAAATGCAAAATTCAAAATTGAAAATCAGTAATTTCTGCGATTTTTAATTTGTAATTTTGCACTTTTAATTAAGGTGTCCCCAATCCCAAATTTATGACAGAGCCTAAAGTTTCTGCGATTATCTGTACTCACAATCGAGAGCAGTATTTAGGTGCTGCCATTGATAGTTTGCTGAATCAAGATTTTCCGGATTTTGAAGTCGTGGTAGTGGATAATGCCTCCAGCGATCGCACATCCGAAATCGTCAAAGCACGACCAGGGGTAAGATACGTCTACGAAGGCGTTATGGGTCTATCTGTCGCCCGCAACACGGGTGCCAAGGAAGCCAAAAGTGCAATTCTCGCCTATCTAGATGATGATGCCGTTGCTAGCCCGTCTTGGCTGTCGGCACTCTATGATGCTTATCAAAGCAATGAAAAACTAGCGATCGCGGGTGGCAAAGTTACCTTAATCTGGCCCGATGGCATCACGCCTCCTCTGTGGCTTTCCCCTGGACTATCTGGGTGCTTGGGAGCATACGATTTAGGAGATTCCATCGTCTATATCAAACAACCTGGTATGACCCCCAGAGGCTTGAATTACTCGCTCAGACGTACCTTTTTAGAGCAAATTGAGGGGTTCGATGTTAATCTGGGTCGAGTCGGAAAAAATTTGTTATCAAATGAAGAATTACACATGACAGAACGGGCACTCAAATTAGGTTGGCAAGTTGCCTATCTGCCTGACGCCTTGGTTGCCCATAATGTATCTCCCGAACGCCTTGAACAAGCTTGGTTTTTGAGCCGAGGCTGGTGGCAGGGCATCAGTGAATGTTACCGCGAACAAATCGCCGGTAAGGCAGGACCGCGCCAGCTATTGTTAGGAGGCGAACGACTCGTGCGAGGTCTCTACAAATCTGTTAAATATTTTGGTGATGCTGCCCAACGGTTTGACAATCTCGTGTATGCCTACGGTCAGGTGGGTTATTTGAGTGCAGCAATTCAAGGGATGTTATCTGCTCCTTTCAAAGTGCAAAATCCAGAGCCGGAATTAAAAATTGAAAAAGAAAATTCTTAATTTTTAATTCTTAATTGCTAATTTCTAATTGTTCTTTCATCCTTCACGGTCATGACCTCCACACCCTCCAAACTTCCTGTTTCGGTTCTGATTCCCGCTAAAAATGAACAAGCAAATCTGGCGGCTTGCCTGGAGAGTGTAGCCAGGGCTGATGAAGTGTTTGTCGTAGATTCCCAAAGTAGCGATCGCTCGATTGAAATTTCCGAAAGTTACGGCGCAAAAGTTGTCCAATTTCACTTCAACGGTCGCTGGCCTAAAAAGAAAAACTGGGCTTTGGACAATCTGCCTTTTAGTAACGAATGGGTGCTAATTGTTGATTGTGATGAGCGCATTACCCCCGAACTCTGGGATGAAATTGCAACTGCCATTCAGAATCCAGAATACGAAGGCTACTACCTGAACCGTAAAGTATTTTTCCTTGGCAAATGGATTCAACATGGCGGTAGGTATCCCGACTGGAACCTGCGTTTGTTTAAGCACAAAACAGGTCGCTACGAAAACTTGGGGACAGAAGAAATCCGCAACACAGGCGACAACGAAGTTCACGAACACGTCATTTTGCAAGGCAAAGCAGGCTATCTGAAAAACGATATGCTGCACATTGACTTTCGGGACGTATTCCACTGGTTGGAACGGCATAACCGCTACTCGAACTGGGAAGCCCGCGTTTATTTAAATATCCTGACTGGCAAAGACGAAAGCGGCACGATTGGCGCTAATTTGTTTGGGGATGCGGTACAGCGCAAGCGGTATCTCAAAAAAACTTGGGTGCGCCTTCCATTCAAACCGTTGATTCGGTTTATTTTGATTTACATTATTCAGCGAGGCTTTTTGGATGGGAAAGCTGGATACATCTATGCACGGTTGATGAGTCAATACGAGTATCAAATTGGCGTCAAACTTTATGAATTAATGGAGTTTGGCGGTCAGTTGAACGTAGCGGCTTCCTCCTCCGTGCCTCCCCAGTCCGTACCCCAGCCAGATTCATTAAAAGGAAGCGTGTAGGGTGTTGGAACCAGGCGAACAACCGCCAGCGATCGCGTCGGAATCTCTTGTTGATTTACGCCGTTACGACCAATCCTGGTTTGACAGAGGACGACCGGGTTGGTTTGTCTTGCTGTGGTGGTTGGTACAAGCGATCGCCTTTCCCTTAACTCCCCATCCCTCTAGCGGTATCCGCTGCTGGCTTTTGCGTCTGTTTGGGGCAAAAATCGGCAGCGGCTTAGTCATCCGACCAACCGCCCGCTTTACTTATCCCTGGAAAATCGAAATCGGAGATTATAGCTGGATTGGGGATGATGTCGTTTTATACAGCCTTGACCGCATTCAGATCGGTCAGCACTGCGTCATTTCCCAAAAAAGCTACCTCTGTACCGGCAGTCATGACATCCAAGACCCAGCTTTCAAGCTAATGACAGCCAGTATCACGATTGGCAACGGCGTCTGGATTGCCACAGATTGCTTTATTGCGCCTGGGGTTGAAATCGGAGCGAATTCTGTGATTGGGGCACGTAGCAGCGTTTTCGGTAACATTCCACCCCAGCAGGTCTGCTGGGGCAGTCCTTGCCGTCCCCACTACCCTAGAGAAATTAAAAATTAGAAATTAAAAGTGGTGGAAAGAATCCCTTTTCTTTAATTTTTAAGTTTGCATTTTTAATTATTCATTCATTCATATTCCGATAAGTAGCAACGGCTGACGGAGAGATTCGGTTTAAATACCGAAAAATCCAATACTTAAATATCGTGTCCAAAATGACGGGAAAGGTAGCAATAAATAGAAAGTTAAAATCTCTGTTTTCGGGTAAGCCTAAATGCCTTGCCGTTCCTTCCAGAATCACTTCCCAACCGTGAGGAGAGTGAAATCCTACAAAGATGTCAGTGAATAAGATAATAATAAAAGCTTTAGCACTGTCACTGAGGCCATAAACTACGTCATCTACAAAAGCTTTGAAAACTGCAATTTCTTTTTGGCTATTAAGCAGCAACAGGTAAAGAGATCCCGCTGCAATTAGATCGGCAAAAACATTTTTGATAGCGTTGGCACTTCTGTGACTATATTCCTCCCCAATTTTTAATGCCTTCTCTTTGACTTCTTCTTCTACTTCCTCCTTAGATAATTGAGGAGCTACACCGATTAAGCTTTTAAATTTTAGTAATTCTTCAAATCTTTGCAATTCCTGAAAAGCTTCTTCTTCCAGATCCACATTCAGGAAAATTTCAGTTTTGTTTGGCTCCCGGAAGCGATCGACAAGAGGTCCGACAAAGAAAGTTTTACTGACTTGTTGAGTTAATAAAGGAACTAAGATTAAAACTAAAATAAACCGAATAGAAATGATGGTTTTCGTTTGGGAAGTGCGAAAACTTTGAACAACTTCTTCTTCTGAATTGGGGTCAAAGTTTCTCTTGAGCCGATCTAGCGTACTCAAGATTGAGCGAGGCACAAAACTGGTTGTATCAGTCATTGTTTCAGCCTCCTCAGCCACTCGTTGGTCTGTAGGAAACAAAGGTGGTTGATTGACTAGATTTTTGGCTTCATTCCGGTCAACATTTCTCAAGTTCGCTTCTACAGATTTAGATTGGGCTACGGGTACTAAAGCTGATGAATAACGAGCCTTTTCGGGCTTGTATTTAGATAAAACATCATCAATAAATTTAAGCTTTTCTAAAGTTATGGCTTGTTTATCTTGAATTTCAAAATCTTCTCTTCTAAAATTTGGCGCTCCGGTCAGTTTTGTTTTTCTCGTTAAATCTGGATTAGAACGGGTCACTATTGAAGCGCTGGCCTGAAACTCTGCCAGCCCAAATTTAGCAGTTTTTAAGTGATTTCTAAGTTTTGTCTCAAAATAAGACATGGCATTTTCACGGTATTTTTGGCAATCTTGGGAGATTTTTTTACCATCAAAATGCTCATCTTCCAAAGCCTTAATCATTAAGGCTGCCTTATATGCTCGATCCAAGGCTCTCTCTGGGGTGTCTGAAAACCACTGGTTGGCAGTTCCTAAGTAAGATTGGAGCTGTGACAAGAAAGATAGTTTCATAATAGAAACCGAACGATTACACAAGTATCACTCAGCGTTTAGCAATGTTAACGCAATCGCAGACCATCTGGATCGTCGGGCCGGCTCGCAGTGGAAAGACAACTCGCCTTGTAAACCTGTTTTGCCAGTGGGTTGAACGGGGATCTCAACCGCGAGGTTGGCGTCGGAAGGCGGGAAGGCGGGAGCAGGCACCGACAATTTTAGTCTTTGCGGCTAATGATGATAATCGGAGCGAATTAGCTGACCGCTTGGCTACAGCAACACAGGGGCGGTATCCGATTCAATCTAAAACGCCTTTGGGTTTCTTTCAGGATGAGGCGATCTTATTTTGGCCTTTATTGATTCAGCGGTTGAATCTTAGGGCACAATTTCCAGTTAGACTGCGCCCAGAAACTGAGCAGGAGTTAGCCACCCGGTTGTGGCGTCCGGAGTTGGATAATGGTAGCCTTCAGTTTTTGGGGGTGAGCGAGTCTCGTTCGGTGCGTCGCGTTCTGGACTTGTTGCAGCTGTGCGCGATCGCAGGACGACCTATTGAGGAAATTCCCAGTCTTCTCGAACAAGGTTTTGCAGATCAACAAGGGTTTGCCAGGGACGACGATCCGGTAGTGGAGCGCCCGGACTGGGAGAAAATCGGAAAATTGCTGATTGATTGGCGGCAATGGTGTTTAGACCGGGGATTGCTGACCTATGGGATTATTTGCGAACTTTATTGGCGTTATCTACTGCCAGACGAAGCTTATCAGCAGCACTTGATTTGCCGGTATCAGGGAGTACTGGCGGATAATGTGGATGATTATCCAGCGATCGCCTGCGATCTATTCAACTTCCTTTTAGATAAAGGAGCAGCCGGAGCCTTTACCTATAATCCGGATGGGGCAGTGCGACTCGGTTTGAACGCCGATCCAAATTATCTAGCCAGTCTAGAGTGGCGCTGTCAGGTAGAAACTTTGAGCCAGGAACCGAGCAGTGTGGCGGCACTTTACGGAAAGCCGGTGGTGGAAGCGGTGAGCGACCCCATGTTTCTGTTGACCTTACCAGAGTCGGTACAGTTGATTCAAACCACATCCCGCGCTCAGTTGTTGCGAGAAACCGCTTTAGCGATCGCAAAGGCGATACACAGCGGGCAGGTGCAACCTCAGGAAGTGGCAGTGATTGCCCCTGGTTTGGATGCGATCGCCCGCTATACCTTAATCGAAATCCTCAGCAGCCAGGAGATCCCCGTCCAAACCTTGAGCGAACAGCGCCCCCTGAATGCTTCCCCGACGATCCGGGCGCTGCTGACGCTGCTGGCGCTCGTTTATCCAGGCTTGGGGCGTCTGGTAGACCGGGATTCCGTGGCGGAAATGCTGGTGGTACTGAGTCAGGAGTCCGGATTCAGGAGTCCGGAGTCAGGAGGTAGCACCCATTCATCCCCGATCGTTCATCCTTCATCCTTCAAGATTGACCCAGTCAGGGCGGGTTTATTAGCCGATTACTGCTATTCCCCCGATCCAGAGCAACCCCGGTTGCTGCCGGTGACGTATTTCCCCCGCTGGGATCGGCTAGGGCACTCAGCCTGTGCTGCTTATGAAGAGATTTTGCAGTGGCTAGAAGTGCAACGAGGTCAGCTGGAACAGCGTCTGATTCCCAACTGCGTCGCCCTGCTTGACCGGGCAATTCAGCAGTTTTTGTGGAAAGGCAGCAATCTCCCCTACGACCAGCTAGCCGCCTTACGCGAACTGATGGAAACCGCCCAACACTACTGGGAAGTTGATGGACGGTTGCGGCAGAGCGATCGCATTGAAACCCCAGATCACACCACCATCGAGCGGTTTATCTGCTTGTTGCGTCGCGGCACCGTCACCGCTAACCCTTACCCCGTGCGCCCCCTCGGTCTTGACCGTCACGCCGTGACTTTGGCAACCATCTTCCAATATCGGGCAGCTCGTCGCTTTCACCGATGGCAATTTTGGCTGGATGCCGGTTCGCACCTCTGGTCAAAAGGCGGTGCTGCCACTCTCTACGGTGCCCCTTTGTTTCTCAAGGATTGGTCGGGAGAGGCGCTAACCGAAGAAGATACCCAAGAAGCAGATGAGCAAAGACTGCGGCGGATTTTGCTGGATTTACTGGGGCGAGTGGGGGAGCGAATTTATCTGTGCCATAGCGATTTGGCGACCAATGGACAGGAGCAAACTGGCCCGTTATTGTCCTTAGTCAATGCTTCAATTCCTTTGAACCCTGATTATGCACTCAGCTAACCACGCGATCTTGGCGAGGTTTTTAGAGGGCATGGAGAAAAAGGGTGAGTATCCAGATATATGCCCAAGCCATCGGTATCCCGATAAATAATCCCGCGATCGCCCAGCCTCTTTGATGGGCTTTGAATTGTTCAATACTCCGCCATTTTTTACTTTTCCAAGCCCATTCATTGCCCTTAGAACCGAGGGCGAACCCCATCAACCAACCGACACTCGGTATCCAGGCTAAAAGTCCAATCCAAACATGATTGCTCAAAGGCCATAGATAAGGCATCAGAAATGCGCCCCAATTCCAACCTTTGATTTCATCAGGTACTGGTACTGTCTCATCCAATAAACCGCCTTGCCCAGAATTATTGACCAGGGTTGGTTGCTTTGAAGGTTGGATACCCGTTGAAGTTTTAATCCTTGTTCCTTCTTTAAGCGCTTTCAGGGCAGATTTTGCACTCGCGAACCGTTCCTCTGGAGCTGGTTCTGTTAACTTTTGAATCCAGCTAATGAATGGGGGACTGATGCTCACCTGTTCAGAAAATTGAATCCGCAAGTTCCGAGAAGGCAAATCTGCCGGTGCCGTACCTGTCAACAAATGAATTAAAGTGGCTCCCAGGGAATACAAGTCTGAAGCTGGAACAGACCTTCCGCCAAATTGTTCCATCGGCGCATAGCCGTAAGTTCCGACGACAGTAAAGGTAGCTCCCTCTTTCGCGGCTTTATCTTGCACCGCTCCAAAATCAACCAAATATACCTTGTCGTCATCACCCCAAATTAAATTGCTCGGTTTGATGTCTCGGTGTAGGACTGGGGGACTCAGCTCGTGTAGATAAATCAGAATATTCAGAATTTCCGAGGCAATCTTACGGACTTCCTTTTCAGTGAACTTTTTCCCTTGTACGAGTAATTCCTTCAGAGAGGTACCGGGGATGTGTTCTTGGACTAACCCGAACCAAAGCGATCGCTCATCGATACAAAAATCATCCCCATATTTAGGAATTCGGGGATGATTCAACTGCTTAAGGATTTGTGCTTCTCGCTCAAACAGTTTGAGATCGTCCCACTGTACCTCGCCGCCAAATGCGAGGAGTTTGACAACGACTAAATTTTTTTCTTCAGTTTCAATATCCGTCGCTAACCAAGTTTGTCGTCCCGCATTTTGTCCCAATCTTTGTTTGAGTTGATAACGCCCCTGTAATATCTGTTCGGCTTGCAGCATTATTCGTTATTTTCCGTAGAAAGCTGAGATGAGGGATTTAGAAACTTAGTATTTGCCTTCACGTATACTGATAATTCGGTTTTTCATCTTGTCACAGCGCCCTTATCTACCTTCCTATCTGCTCTTTTGGTATCTCTAGTGTGCCCGCAGGACAGGCTGGTTTGCCATTGTTATAAATTGGCTCTGGTAGTTTGGTAGCACCAACAGCATTAGATTCACACAAAATTGCTATTGTTTTCATCTTGCCCTTAACAGCATCTGAGGATTTTGCAGGTACTATAAACACACCTCCAACATAGCTTTTGTTATTACGATGGGGTATTGCGTAGTTAAATGCAGCTTTACTCGCCACCATACGAGTTGCATATTCGTAATTTCCTTTCTTATTTTCAACGCCAACCCCTAGTTTTTCAACCGAATCAGAAAAGTCATTTTTTTCTATAAAATAAGCTTGCTGACCCCGATTCATCGCCCCAACAGATTGTTTCGCTTCTGAGTTTTCAATTTTGGCCCGCTTGGCAAAAAAACTTGGCAGAGCAATAGCCGCAATGAGAGCCATAAAAGTAAATAATGGCAGCACAGTTAAAAGAACTAAACGACCATAACGAACCGAATTGCCCTTTGACGGAGCCTCTGTTTCGCTATTGGAGCTTTTAAAATTTTCCACTTGTTGCAGAGCTTCAAGTGCCTCGCGCGCCGTGGTAAATCGTTTTTCTGGAGCTGGCTCTATAAGCTTCTCAATCCAACTGCTGAAATGAGGATTGAGGCGAACTTTATCGGTAAATTGAATCCGCATCTGATGCTGCGGTAACTCAGAAGGCGGCGTTCCAGTTAACAAGTGGATTAGGGTGGCTCCTAGTGCGTAAAGGTCGGATGATGGAACTGCACGTCCCCACAACTGTTCTGGTGGCGCATAGCCACTGGTTCCCACCACAGTAAAGGTGACACCTTCTGCCTTTGCACGGTCTTGAACCGCACCAAAATCAACCAAATAAAACTGCCGATCTTCCCCCAAAATTATGTTGCTAGGTTTAATGTCTCGATGTAATACAGGTGGACTTAATTCGTGCAGATAAATTAGAATTTCTAGGATGTCCGTGGCAACATAGCGTACCTGCTCTGGTGTAAATTTTTTGCCTTGATCTAATAGCTGACGCAGGGAATTGCCGGGAATGTAATCTTGCACTAATCCAAACCAAGGTAAGCCGCCGCCTGCCTGTTCACCGAGAGAAAAATAATCTTGATAGGTCGGAATTCTGGGATGGTTTAAGTTTTTCAAAACTTGAGCTTCCCGTTCAAACAGCTTGAGTTCCTCCCACTGCATTTGAGGGCTGAAAGCTAGCAATTTGACAATTACCGATTCGCTGGGTTCTGCTTCTAAATCTTCTGCCAGCCAGGTTTGACGCCCTGCATTTTGTCCCAGTTGTTGTGTGAGGTGATAACGCCCCTGTAATATCTTTTCTGCTTGCAGCATGATAATTTTACTTAGTTAGTTACTAATTGAAGGATTGAAGGATTACGAATACCTAGTTTGGGATGGTCCTTGGTCATTCGCTCCTATCTCAGCCAGTCTTGGATCTGTCGAGCTATCCAGTTACATTCAGGTTCAGTCAGGTTCTGAGCGAAACAGTATTTCAGCAATCCAGTTTCGAGAGCGACTCCTTCTAAAGGAATTGCTTCAACATTTTTGATGCTGGAAATTTTCCCCCGATGGCTAAGATATTTCAACCCAAACAATTCCCTTTTAATTACAAAGTTATCTTGATAGAATTCGATGCAATAATCTCCCCAATAGTTGAGTATGGGCCATTTCAAATCGGCGGGAATTTTCCACAATTCATTGTGTAGGCTCATCCATAGCCGACCCAAAATAAGTGTTAATAGAATGGAGAAAATGAACAAAAACATCGTAGGAAGCGATGACAACAGGGAGAGGAGCATATAAAATATTGAGAAAGCCAGCGATAACAGCACCAAACCCAGCAAAAATAGAGCGATTATGGAGGTCGCTACTAGCATTAATTTCCCTGTAAAGGCGAGAATGTCTTTAACTAACAAGATTCCCCGCCCAGGAATTTTAATTTTTAACTGAGTAGAAGACTTCCAAAGCTGAACGCGACTGCCAGCAGGCTGACGGATTTGTTGCAGGAGAGCGTTGAGAGAACGATTGGCTTTAAGGTCTTCTAGTGCTTGACGGGCAGTGCGATATCGTTGCTCTAAATCGGGTTCGGCGATCGCTTCAATCCACCGGACAAAATTGGAGTTAAGGCTAACCCTGTCGCTAAAGTGAATCCGTAAATTCTTTTGGGGCAAATCTGCCGGGGCGATGCCGGTTAACAAATGGATCAAAGTTGCCCCCAGCGCATACAAGTCGGATGCCGGAACTGCCTTTCCCCAAAATTGCTCTAGCGGCGCATAGCCAGTCGTTCCCACCACAGTGAAGGTGACTCCCTCCGCCACGGCAGAATCTTGAACTGCGCCGAAATCCACCAGATAAATTTGTTCATCTTCTCCCCAAATCAAGTTGCTAGGCTTGATGTCGCGGTGCAGCAACGGCGGGCTTAACTCGTGCAGATAGATAAGAATATTCAGCACCTCGGTGGCAATCTGCCGCACCTGGGCTTCGGTAAAGCGTTTGCCCTGTTTCAATAATTCTTGCAGGGAGGCACCGGGAATGTATTCTTGCACCAATCCAAACCAGCACAAACCAGCGCCAATCTGCTTATCGAGAGAAAAATAATCTCGATATTGGGGAATTTTGGGGTAATCGAGATTTTTCAGAACTTGCGCTTCGCGCTCAAATAGCTTGAATTCGTCCCACTGCATCTGGGGGCTGAAGGCTAGCAGTTTGACGATGACTTGTTGTGGCGGTGATGCCTCAATGTCAGTTGCTAGCCAGGTTTGACGCCCAGCATTTTGTCCTAATTTCGCTTGAAGTTGATAACGCCCTTGCAATACCTGCTGTGCTTGCAGCATCTCGCCCTTGGTTCCTTAGCGCCGTATGTACTCCAATTTAGCTAGCGATCGCTCTAAGCGCTACCGTTTCGCTACCACCCCGTCAGGTGTCCACTCTATTTCACTTAATACTGAATACAAGCGATCGCCCTCTCTTTCCCAACAAACGCGATCGCTCTGTTGAGGACGGCAGCGAAGCAATATACCCCAAAAAGCGTAGAGACGCGATTAATCGCGTCTCTACAAGAATTTTATTTGTTTACTCTTAGAACTTAGGCATCATTCAACGCCGCAATACCAGGAAGTTCCTTCCCTTCCAGCAACTCCAGACTAGCGCCACCGCCAGTCGAGATGTGGCTCATTTGTTCGCCCAAGTTCAACTGTTCCACGGCTGCCACCGAGTCGCCACCGCCGATAATGGTAGTCGTCCCGCTCTTAGTGAGATCCGCCAGAGTCCGCGCGATCGCTTCCGTTCCCTTGGCAAATTGCGGAAACTCGAATACTCCCATCGGACCATTCCAGATTACCGTCTTGCAATCAGCAAGCGATTCCTGGAAGAATTTCACCGAGTCAGGACCAATATCCAAACCCATCCAACCATCGGGAATGGCGTCAATGCTAACCGTTTGAGCATTGGCATCAGCAGCAAAATTATCTGCAAGGATGACATCTGTCGGCAATAGCAGTTGAACACCACGCTCTTTCGCCTTCGCTTCCAAAGACTTCGCCAGTTCTAACTTATCTTCTTCCACCAGCGACTTCCCGACACTTAGCCCACGAGCCTTGTAGAAGGTAAAAATCATGCCGCCGCCCAGGATCAGCTTATCGCACTTATCCAGCAGCGTTTCGATGACACCAATCTTGCTAGAAACCTTGGAACCCCCGATAATTGCTGCCAAAGGACGCTGAGGACTTTCAATCGCGCTTTGCAGATACTGGAGTTCCTTTTCAATCAAGTACCCCGCCACCGATGGGCTGAGATACTTGGTTACACCTTCTGTAGAAGCATGAGCGCGGTGAGCTGTTCCAAACGCATCATTCACATATAAATCGGCAACTGAAGCCAGTTTTTTAGCGAATTCTGGGTCATTCTTCTCTTCTTCCGGGTAGAAGCGGACATTTTCCAGCAGTAGCACGTCGCCATTTTGCATCGCCCCCACCTTGGCAGCGACATCATCACCGATACAGTCGTCAGTCTTGACAACTTCTTTACCCAACAATTCAGACAGGCGCTTTGCCACCGGCGTCAGGCGGTATTTATCATCGACACCTTTGGGACGCCCAAAGTGACTAGACAGAATTACCTTAGCGCCTTTGGAAGTTAAATCCTGAATTGTCGGCAGAGCTGCCCGAATGCGAGTATCGTCAGTAATGTTGCCATTGTCCAGCGGTACATTAAAATCCGCCCGTACCAGTACCCTTTTGCCGGATAAATCGGATGCCGATAAATTTGCTACAGTTTTCTTGGACACAGCGTAAACCTCCTAATTGCGTCTTTTTATACTCTTCACTAGCAACCGCGTGTCACTGGTCGTTTGCCCTTTTCCCTCAAAAGCTAGATAGACCAAACCAAATGCAGGGGTAAGGTTATTTCTAGCTCTCTAGCCGTCCACATTTTACAAGAGTTGGGGTTTCTACAGGAGCGTGCCATGTTCAAGACTGTTCTGTTTCCTGTCGATCAAAGTCGAGAAGCGCGCGAAGCGGCTGATGTCGTTGTGAATGTTGTGCAAAAGTATGGTAGTAAATTAATTTTGCTTTCGGTGGTAGAAGAACCCAGCCCAGAGCCAGAGGTGTCGCCGCTCAATTCAGATGCTGCAATGACATCGCCAGAAGCAGTCGCCGAACTGCTCAAAACAGCTCAAAATCTATTTGCCGATCAAGGCATCCAGTCTCAAACGATTGAGCGTCAAGGCAAACCAGCTTTTACCATCTGCGATGTTGCTGACGAAATTGACGCCGATTTAATTGTGATGGGCTGTCGAGGGCTGGGTTTGACTGAAGAAGGCATGACTGACAGCGTCACGAACCGGGTAATTAATTTATCTCCTTGTCCGGTATTGATTGTTCCTTAGTCAAAGTTTAGATTTTGGATTTTGGATTTTAGATTCAATCTAAAATCTAAAATCTAAAATCTAAAATCTAAAATCTTATGACGACTCCTTCAATTCAGTGGTATCCCGGACACATTGCCAAGGCTGAGAAAGCGCTTAAAGAACAGCTCAAGCGTGTGGATGTGGTGTTGGAAGTGCGAGACGCCCGAATTCCCATCTCTACGCACCATCCCCGCGTGCCAGAGTGGATAGGCGGCAAGGCAAAGGTATTGGTACTTAACCGCACGGATATGATTTCTCCCGCAGTCCGGCAACTGTGGACTGAGTGGTTTAGGGATCGGGGGGAAACGCCATACTTCACAGATGCCCAGCATGGGAAGGGTGTTGCAGCAGTGGCACAGGCGGCGCAGGCAGCGGGTGTAGAGATGAATCAACGAAGAAGCGATCGCGGGATGCTTCCTCGTCCAGTCCGTGCCGTTGCGATTGGGTTTCCCAATGTCGGTAAATCGGCGCTCATTAATCGTTTATTAGGAAAGCGGGTGGTAGAAAGCGCACGTCGTGCCGGTGTAACGCGCCAGCTGCGCTGGATACGCATTTCCGATGAGA
The DNA here is from genome assembly GCF_039961835.1 of Trichocoleus sp. ST-U1. Lineage (NCBI taxonomy): Bacteria > Bacillati > Cyanobacteriota > Cyanophyceae > Leptolyngbyales > Trichocoleusaceae > Trichocoleus > Trichocoleus sp. ST-U1. Next base: position 110,834 of record NZ_JAMPJZ010000005.1, on the reverse strand, counting down.
TTGAACTTTTAGATGCCCCTGGCGTTTTGCCTTCCAAATTAGAAAATCAGCCTGCTGCCTTCAAGTTGGCGATTTGTGATGATATTGGTGAGGCGTCTTACGACAATCAACGAGTGGCATCTGCGTTAGTCGATTTGCTCAAAACGCTCAACGCCCCCGATGCCGATTTATTTCTATTGAAGTCTTTACAGTCTCGCTACGGAGTAGATCCCACTTCGTTCGCAGGCGACGAATATCTACAAGCTGTGGCAGATGAACGTCATAAAGGCGATGTAGAGCGCACAGCACGACAGCTATTAAATGATTTTCGCACGGGTTTATTAGGTGCGATTCCCCTAGAATTGCCGCCAGTCTGAATAGCAAAAGCTCCGGACAATTAAATGTCTTGGAGTAAGAACTATTCCTATTTAGAAGGACAGGTGTTTTTTGTCCGACCCTTCCAAATCCAACCGGAGACTGGAGAATTAATTTCTATCCAGCCACCTTCTTCTTTTCCAGTGACAGAGACTTTGGTTCCTGCTTTCACAACATCCCCTGTTTTCTTTCGTCCATCCACAGAGCGGACATTGGATGAACTAAGAACAACAACACAAGTGTTTTTCACTTCATTTTTAGCTGGCGCAGTAATTTGATTTTTAGCCGTTTCAGGAGAGGACGGGACTTGACGACTTGCAAAAATTACCCCAATTGCAATGACAAAGATAGCAGTGCCTGCTCCAATTAACAGCGGCAATTTGTTAGGAGATTTAATTCCCGAATCCAGGCTAGACGGCGAACTAATCGGAGCTGGGGCGGGATTTCCAGGCGCAATTGTCACCGTGTTCTGCGTGGGGGGAGCGGTTGGTGGCGTTGCTTCATCAACGGCGCTAGCCGGAGAATCCACTGTCTTTTCCGATGAATTGCCTGTAGCAATGGTTACGGTATTCTCTGTAGGGGGCGCGATCGCCGGGGTGGAAATAGGAGCAGGGGCGTTATTGGGCGAGACGTGGGGATTGGTGCGTTCTTGGAGCGAGCGCAGTGCCTTATTTGCCGACACAGAACCGTCTTTCCAGTAACCGCGCACCTTCTGTCCCAAGACTGCGGCGATCGCTGCCGGGGAATTCGGATGGGTTAGGGAAGCAAGCGATCGCAATGCCTCGGTTGCTGACTGGTAGCGGAATTTGAAGTAGTGGCGTACCATCTGGCTCAGGACAGCGGCTAACCCATCGCTAACTTGAGCCAAGTGCCGCCAGAGAATCTCCCCGCTGTCGGGATCTTCTGCTAATTGCCTGGGATTCAGCCCGGTCAAGGCTTGGATACCAATCATGCCCAGTGCGTAAAGATCGCTGCTAGGGCGGGGTCTGCCTTGTCCCTGTTCGCTAGGCATATAGCCTGGGGTACCAATCGCAACCGTCTCATTCATCCCTTCTTGAGCGATGACGGATTGCATCTGCACCTGTTTGACGGCACCAAAATCTACCAAAACTAACTTCTTATCGGAAGAACGGCGAATTAAATTATCCGGTTTGAGATCCCGATGAATCACCCCGTTCTCGTGTACAAATTCCAGAATAGATAATACTTCAGACAGCAGTTGAATCACCTGACTTTCGCTCCACTGCTGTCCTGGTGGCAGTTCTACACTTAGAGGCTGTCCGTCGATAAATTCCTGCACTAAGTAAAACTCTTCCTGCTCCTCAAAGTAAGCTAACAGCCGGGGAATTTGGTCGTGGTTCCCCAACTTTTCCAGAGTTTCGGCTTCGCTATTAAACAGGCGTCTCGCTGTTTGTAAAAATTCGGGATTGCTAGTGGCGGGTTTGAGGTGTTTAACAACGCAGGTAGGGTTCCCAGGTCGGCGAGTGTCTTGGGCAATGTAAGTATGACCAAATCCACCTTGGCCTAGCGCCTGGATCACCTGGTAGCGCTGGTCTAGTAATATGCCTATCATGGTGTCGCTGCCCTGAGCTGAGGTAAACCGTTTAACATAATTGAGTTTTTCCAAAAAGGAAGCAGTGTTTTCCGGATGTTTCATCAGATATGCACGGATTGCATATCTGATGAAAGAGCTACCCCCTTTCAGGGAATCGCTCTCTCCCGCCGCACTCTTGATTGACTGCGTATGAAAACCGCACTTTCGCGTCTTCTCTGGTGCCCAGTTGTCAAGGCTTCGACGGTCTCGCTAAAACCTCGACCTGACATCGGGAACCAGCGAATACTATGATACTGTTGTTCAAGGAATGAGGGGTATGACCCCCCATTTATATAAGGTAAGGCTGAAGGGCGCAGAGGCATTAACGCTAAAACTCAAACGATTTGCCGATTAAGCTGCCCTAAGCGTGTAGCTTGGGCAGGGTTGCATAAATGCCTTTGAGAATGCCATAACCTTGAGGGGAAGTGAGGGAAACCAATCAAAAGCCCCTTACTTTGCTGAGTTTTTGCACGCCTCGTTCGCTTCGCTTCAAAAAGGGATAGGAGTCATGGCTGAACTCAATCTGCGTCTACGAGAGGGAGATACAGAAAGAACGATTACGGTGAATCGGGATGAATTTACGATCGGTCGTTTGCCAGAATGCAACTTGCATTTGCCTTTCGAGGGAATTTCCCGGTGTCATGCCCGCTTTTTGAAAACGCCTTCTGGGGCGTGGACAATTGAGGATATGGGCAGCAAAAACGGAACGCGATTGAATGAACGCCCTGTCATCTCGCCTCAACAGGTAAATCACGGCGATATTCTTTGGCTGGGAGATATTAGCCTGAATATTCTTTTGAGCCATCCTGCTCAACCCCATCTAACACAGCTGGTGGAACCCGTGGCTCAAGGAACCACCATCTTTCGCAATGTTCAAGAGCTGCAACAGCAGTGGATACAAGCGGAAGGGACGCTAGACGTAGTTAGCAATAAGGAAAAAGCGATCGCTCGGCTCAAAGATTTAGTGAATATCGCCAAGAATTTGAGCGCAGCTGAATCGATCGAAGCAATTTTCTACCAGGTGCAGGAAGTCGTTTTCCGCGAACTTCAAAGCATTGAGCGCTTGGCATTGTTAATTGATGTAGAGGGTTCCGGCAAACTGGAATTGCTGAATGCCGCCGCTAGAGATATTTTGGAACAACAGAATCTAACGGCAAATGGCAGTTGGATTAGCCGCACCATTTGTCAAAAGGTATTTGCCGAGAAAGTCGCAATTCAAACCGCTGATGCCCAGATGGATAAAAGGTTTGAGGGGCAACAGAGCATTTTAGTCAAAGGGATCAAGAGCGCGATCGCCGTCCCGCTTTGGGATGAAAATAAAGTAGTCGGTGTTCTTTATGCCGATGCTCATCTTTCCTCTAGCCATTGGACGAAAGGAGGCGAGGAAGACCTCAGCTTTTTTTCGGCTTTAGCAAATCTGGTCGCATCCGCAGTCCAACGTTGGCTGTTAACGCGGAAACTGAGAAACGAAGAAACCATTCGGACTCGACTAGAGCGCTATCACTCCCCTGCCGTTGTACAGCACATTATGACCCTGGGGGCCTTAGACAACGGTCGTCTCACGCCTGCCGAGGTTGATATCAGCATTCTCTTTGCCGATATTGTTGGCTTCACTGCCCTTTCGGAACGGTTGAGTCCTACAGAAATTGCCCAATTACTCAATGATTTCTTCGAGGAAATGCTACAGGAGGTTTTTACCGCTGGAGGAACGTTAGACAAGTATATTGGAGACTGCATCATGGCATTTTTTGGCGCTCCGGAACCTCAACTGGATCATGCCGACCGAGCTTTCGCCGCCGCCAAGGGAATGCTGACTCGTCTAGAGAAATTAAATGCCGCTCGAGTCTGGCGCGAACCGCTGCAAATTCGGGTTGCTATCAATAGTGGCAGAGCCGTGATTGGAGATGTCGGTAGCTCTCAAAGAGTAGACTATACCGCTTTAGGAGCAACGATTAATTTAGCCTCCCGCATGGAAGGAATCTGCCCCCCCGGTGAATGTGTCGTTAGTGAAGCCACGTATTCATTGCTGAAGCGATCCCAAGACTTGCAGACGGTAGGAGAACACCATTTCAAAGGCATAGACCGACCTGTCAGAGTTTATCAAACCAAGCGGCATTAAAGTGCTGGCTCCCCTCTGAGTTTTAGTGGAGCGAAAGGGCGGATTTTGAGTTTTCGGCTAAGACCAAGCCAAACCCTTTCTCGACGACGAAATCGAGGAGTTTATCGCTTCTCCTCACCAGCCCAAAAAATTTATTCCTCACCTTCCCCGTATCGGGGTGGGTTAGCCAGAGGTGGCAAGAGGTTGAGCAGAAGGTTAACCAAAAAGGTGCTGGGTGCGATTTCCCGGTCGTTGCGACCTATGGCAACACAGCGTATCATCTGTCGAAGGATTTCGTCAGAGTTAAGATGGTGGCAGTAATTGCCGGGAAAACGCATATATTTGTGGGTGCTTTCTTTGACTATTGCTTTGTCCAGGAGTTTTAGCAAGCCTTGTTCGCCTTGGTTCAAGGAGGTTTAGAGTCATGGCTGAACTCAAGCTGCGCCTACAAGTTGAGGAAAATGCTGAAAGCACCGTCACGGTGGATAAAGAGGAATTTATTATTGGTCGTTTGCCAGAATGCGATCTGTACTTGCCTTATTTTGAAATTTCCCGCTGTCATGCCCGGTTGTTAAATACACCGGATGGCGTGTGGGTAGTCGAAGATATGCATAGCACAAACGGAACGCGGTTAAATGACCGTCTGCTAGCAGCGCCCCAAAGAGTGAATCATGGGGATGTTATTCAGATGGGTCATGTTTTCATCCACGTTCTTTTAGCCAGTTCTCCTCAACAAAAAACTCAACTCAATCCCATCAATGCAGATCCGATCCCCGAAGAAGTGACGATTCTTCGCAATGCCAAAGAACTGCAACAGCAATGGATACAAGCGGATGATGAAGGGAGTAATATTGCGAATCCCCACAAAGCGATCGCTCGGCTGAAAGACTTGGTTGATATCGCTAGATGTCTAAATTCTGCCGAATCGATCGAAGCAATTTTCCAGCAGATACAAGAAATTGTTTTCCGCGATCTCATTAGTATCGATCGGTTGGCATTGTTGATTGATGTCGATTGTTCGGGGGAACTTGAATTACTTCAAGCAGCAGCGAGAGATATTTCTCAGCAGGAAAATCTCGCCGCAGATGGCAGTTGGATTAGCCGCACCATTTGTCAAAAAGTATTTACGGATAAAGTCGCCATTAAAACCGCTGATGCCCAAATGGATGAACGGTTTGAAGGCGAACATAGTATTTTAGCAAAAGGCATTCGTAGCGCTCTAGCGGTTCCTCTGTGGGATGAAAATCAGGTAGTCGGCGTTCTTTATGCCGATGCCCATCTTTCTTTTACCCATTGGAACAAAGGAGGAGATGAAGACCTCAGCTTTTTTTCAGCTTTAGCGAATTTGGTGGCGTCGGCGGTGCAACGTTGGCTGTTAGCAGAGAAACTCAGAAGCGAAGCCAACATTCGACACCGATTAGAACGCTATCACTCTCCTTCAGTTGTGCAGCATATTATGAATGTAGGAGGATTAGAAGGCGGTCGTCTTACCCCCACAGAAGGCGAAATCAGCATTCTCTTTGCCGATATTGTTGGCTTTACTGCGCTTTCGGAACGCTTAACTCCGACAGAAATTGCCGATTTGCTCAATAGTTTCTTTGAGGAGATGCTCAAAGAAGTTTTTGCCGCCAGAGGAACGCTAGATAAATTTATTGGAGATTGCATTATGGCATTTTTTGGCGCTCCAGAACCCCAGCCGGATCATGCCGACCGAGCTTTTGCCGCCGCTTGGGGAATGCTGGAACGTCTGGAGCGTCTGAATGCTCGTAAGTTCTTTCAACAACCGCTGCAATTGCGGATAGCGATTAACAGCGGTAAAGCGGTAGTTGGAGATGTGGGCAGCTCTCAGAGGGTAGACTATACCGTCTTAGGCGCTACGATTAATCTTGCCTCGCGGATGGAAGGAATTTGTCCCCCCGGTGAATGTGTCGTGAGTGAAGCCAGCTATTCTTTGCTCAGTCAACCGAAAGATTTGTTTCCGATGGGAGAGTACCGTTTTAAAGGTATTGACCGACCGATACGGGTTTATCAGACTAAGCGGCAGAGCGTTATCCACGATGGTATTCAGTCGGGTTAGAGATGAGATTAAACCTGGAACCCCATTTCTTGCAATCCTTGGCGGAGTCTAGCGGCTTCCTCTGGGTTGTGTTGCTCGTGAAGGGCGATCGCTTTCCCAAATGCTTCTAAACTTTCGATTACGTTCCCCATTTTCAACAGGGCAACTCCCAGATTTTGATACGCCTCTGCATAGTCTGGGTTCAGTTGAATCGCTTGGCGGTAAGCAGCGATCGCATCCGGCAAACGCCCGATTGCTTTTAATGCCATGCCTAGATTGTACTTTCCGACCGCAAAACTAGGGTCAATTTGTAAGGTCGTTTCATAAGCTTTTTGAGCATTAGTAAAATCCCCAGATGCTATCAACAAGTTGCCTAAATTGTTATAAGCCCCTAGTTTAAGTTTGGGCAGAATTGGTTGTTGAATGGCGACTTGATAGTGTGTTGCTGCTTGTGCAAGATCGTTCACACGAATATAGGCATTGCCCAGATGGTAGTGCAGCTCGTATAAAACAGAAGCGTCAGTCTGTGTTGATTTTAAGCCGCGCTTGAGGATTCCGATTCCCTTACTAATTTTCCCTGTTTCTATATAAAGCGCCCCCAATTTACAACAATCATAGGGATCGTTGGGATGGCTTGCCAGATAGCCTTCCATCGCCGCCTGCGCCCTATCGAATTTGTTTAAAGATGCGATCGCTCCCGGTTGATAGCCATAGTGCAAAATTGCGACATCCGACAGAGAAACAATCTGCCACTGGGGTTCTCGCTGCAACAATTCCGCAACCCTATCATCCACGAGCGAATGGTAAGGACGAGAAAAGCGCACGTCTGGGTGATTGCGAAATAGACGAGAAACTAGGGAATAGGGTGATTGGGATGCTCCAACTTCTTGACGAATCAGGTTGATAACGAGGTTGCGATCGCTTTCCATCGCTTGCTTCATCTGCGGCACAATTTCCGGTGTCAGCACTTCATCCGCATCCAGCACCAGCACCCAATCTCCCTGAACGTACTTCAACGACTCATTCCGCGCTGCTGAAAAGTCATTGCACCATTCAAAGTGATAAACCTTCGCCCCAAATTCTCTGGCAATTTCAACAGTTTTGTCAGTGGAGCCGGTATCCAGCACCACCATTTCATCTACCACATCTTTGACACTATTCAAGCATTGTGGTAAAGACGATTCTTCGTTTTTAACAATCATGCAGAAGCTTAGCTTCATTGGACACCATGAACTGGCTTAAGGGACTCGTGGTTATTTTAAATGCGATCGCATAAAGCTAATTAAACAGTAAAAAAAGAATTCTTTTTTTGCCTGCCCTTCGGTAGATAGGGATCAAAACTTATATATTTTTGATGTGTAACAGCATACAAAATTTCGGCTCCTGGCTAAAAATTGGATTTCCTGCTCTGAACCAACTTGCAAAACGGGAGTTTATAATACATTTGTTCTTCCGAAACAGGGTAGATTTGTATGACCCTTGGTACCTTGAATCACCTAAGCTTGACGGTTAGCGATCGCTCGAAATCGGAACCGTTTTATAACGCAATTTTGGAATTCATGGGCTACCAGCAGGTGGAGAAAAATGATGAGTTTATTATGTGGTGGTCAAAGGATGTCGGGGCAATTTTGATTTATGCTGCGAATCCAGATTCCCCGAACAAACTACACGATCGCTACTCGCCAGGACTACACCATCTTGCCTTTAACGCCGACAGCCGCGAACAGGTAGATAACTTATACAACCTGATTCTTGAACTAGGCGCTACAGTCCTCGATCCGCCAGCCGAATATAACCATTACGCACCGGGCTACTACGCTGTCTTCTTTGCCGATCCCGATGGGATCAAACTGGAATTGGTTCATATGCCCAATCTGCCCTAGATGCTTTTTTGCTCGCTGGATCTTGCGGTTTCTAGGTGCCCTTCTGCCTGATTTACTGACAGCGAGGATGACGCCCTCCTTGGTCGCAAATCAAGCCAATTTGCTTGGCATCTAAATTTTTCACTTGAGAAAAATCGACGCCTTGAACGCGAGCCAAGGATGCGGCATTGGGTGCCTCTTGAATGAATTGATCCGACTGCAAGGGTTTTGGGGCGGCAAAGGTTGCCCCCTTCAAATTAGCTCCTGCGAGATTCGCCCCACGCAGGTCTGCCGCACTCAGATTTGTGTTTTGTAAATTGGCATTTTGCAGCTGAGCCTGAGCGAGATTGGCACCAACCAGTCTGGTGGCACTGAGGTCAGCTTTTTGGAGATCGGCGTTCCGAAAATCTGCTTCTGAAAGGTCTGCTCCTTGCCAGTTGGAGTTCCTCAGCAGCGCAAACAGAAACTTAGCCCCGACAGCGCTAACTTGTCCGAGACGGGCGCTAGAGAGATTGGACTGGGTAAAGTTGGCATTCGCTAAATCTGCACCCGTCAGGCTGGCATTTTCTAAGACGGCTTGACGCAAATCTGCACTGATGAGCTTGGCACTGCTGAGGTTGGCTCCTACGAGTTGAGCATTGGCCAAATTAGCCCGATTCAAGGTGGCACGGATTAGGTTGGTGCGATTCAGGGGGACACGGCTCAAAAAAGCGCCACTGAGGTTCGCTTCTTTGAGGTCGGCTCCATTGAAGTCCGCAATCCGATCGTCAAAGGTGCCCAGACGCCCATCCTCACCGGCACCCAAGAAGCGGCTATTCCGTAAACTGGCACCTGTGAGGGAGGCTCCTTTGAAGAGAATCCCAGAAAGATCAGCTTTGTCTAGAACCAGAGTAAATGGAGCAGGCTCTTGGCGTACCTGTGCGAGGTCGGTGCGACTGAGATCGGCCTTGTGGACTTGAGTGGGGTAGATGCTGAGAATTTTAGCGATCGCGCGTTGAGTGCCCACGAGCCGCCTTGCAATCAACTGTCGCTCTACGAATCCACTTCCTTGCAGCAGCGCTTCGTCCTTTTGCAGGGAAAGATTTAAGCGCTGCAAGTAGGGTAAAGCTTCCGGACCCGTACTGACTAAGGTTTGCCCAATTGTCTCCATCAAAGCAGGTACCCTTTCTTGACCCAGCAAATCTACTAAGAAGGGAATCGCCCGCGAGTCGTCCAACCTTGCCAGCGCCAGAATAGCACTCCGTCGTTCTTCTAATTGGTTAGGGGAAGATTGACTTAACCGCTCGACCAGCGCCAAAAACACTTTGTTATTCTGTTGCTTGGACGAGCGCCAATTTGCCTGACTTTGAATGTACATTTGAGTGCCGACGAAGGTTCCCAAGACAGCACTCATGCAAGAAAAGCCGACAATTATCAGCGTCAGACTGGGGTTTTGGCGCATCCAATCCCAAAGATGCAGCGATCGCTTGGAAGAGGGTTTGGAAGATTGAGAAGTCAGGGCAATGCTTGTGATGGTTTCCCTTGCTCGCTTCGCTGGCTGTTCGGTTCCCGGCAATTGGTTGAACTGAGGAGCATTCCGCGACCGATCGGGTACAAAAGCCCTGGCTCCATCGATGACAAAGGTTCCAGCGATTCTATCGTGCAAGGTGCGACGTTCGGGATTAAACAACGCGATCGCATTTTCCCCCAGCCACATCAAAACTGACAATCCCAGCAAAATCCCCAAATCCGGAAAAGCACCGCTGTAGCGCCAAATCAGATAAGCCGTCGAAAGCGGCAATCCCCACCTGCCGACTCCCTCTCTCCAAATAGCGCGAATCAATCCTGGCGGGTCGCCTGATTCTTGCACAACTTGGACGCCTAGCCAGCGCTTGGGCGAGGTTTGTCCGGTTTTTCCCAATTTATACAGTTGCCAGCCTACGACCAGGACAGGAGCCACCAGCGCCCCGCACCAAAACAAATTGGTGAGTGGAGCAACCCGTTGGTTGCTTGCGCGCCGGGGAATTGCCAACGTTTGAGCGATCGCATCCTCGGTGGTTGCTAGCACTGGGTTGAGAGGAACGGTTTCCTGAGAGACACACGCACCAGCATTCGTACAAAACTTGGCGGCAAGACCGATGCTATAGGGAACTAAAGCACTCGCAAGCACCAGCGAGACTTCCACAATCGTGGCAGCACCCCGTCGGGTACCCAGTGGTAGTCGGTGCATCTGTATCCGCCAAGACGGGCTTTTGCGATTCGAGCTTTTTTTCACGCTTTGGGTAGCCATTCGAGCATTCCACAAATAGCAGTTAGCTGTTCGCTTCTAGCAAATTTTGTCCGGGCAGGCAACCCTTATTTTGCTGGTAAAGATCCGCATTAGTAATGAACCTGCCCTACGTCCTTAGACGACTATACCCGTCCGGAGTCCATAGTCCTCATTGCTACCCAAAAAATTAAGACTTGCTAATCGGGGGACTTGGGGGCAATAAACAGTTTGTACGCCAAATACACTAATCCTGCCAAGATGCCGAGACTAATCAGGGATGCAACTAGATACAAAACGCTTCTGATTAGCCCAAAACCAACCAAAGCCGCGACGGCGACAACAGCAACTTTACCAGCACCAGGAAGCCTTTGAAACCAGTTAGCAATTTTGTTGAACAGAGACTGAATTGATTGAGATTCTTTAGGTTGAACCTGGAGAGGTTTCCCCGGTTCGGTTTCTATCATTGGCGCGGGAGGGTTGCTCTGGTTGATTTGAGCATCTAGTTCTTGGAGTTTACGCTCCCAGTCTTGATTTTCTTGAGGATTCATCTTTTGTTTTTATAGTGAGTGACGAAAATGACGGTTACAAATGAAAAACTGACAGTCAAGCATGTATTGTCTTGGTGATTTAAACAAAAGTTTGTTTTAGCAACACCATGACTTAAAAAAGAAGAAATTTTAGCGCCCTCTCAGATACGTGACACTTTAAGAAAAGGAACACACTCGAAACACCTTTATTTACTTCTGTAGGACACTTATAGTAAGACTTCCTTAAAAAGGCAAGGGGATGACGAAATGAAGATGCTTCGCAAATGGATAGTTATTCCCACAACCTTGGCGTTAATCTTAACAGGCGCTGGGGCGGCTCGTAGTGATGCCCCAGTGTTAGAACTGTCGTCGAAGTTGTCGAACGATCCGGTCGTCCTTAACGGAGCTTCTGGCGGTCAAACAAGTAGTAATTGCGGTTATATCTCCCAAACCCCGAATCAAGTTGTTCGGGTAACGGCAGATCGGATCGATTACTTGCGCCTGAGTATCCAAAGCAGTGGCGAGCCTACGCTTCTGGTTGATGGCCCAGGAGGACGATTCTGCGTGTTGGCAGATAGTGTTTCTGGAGATAAGCCGGAGATTTCAGGAGTTTGGCTTCGGGGGGATTATAACGTTTATGTCGGAGATCGCGCGGGTGGCACCCATCCTTATACTCTATCGATTACTGGACAGACTAAATAATCAGTCATTCGTCAGTCGTAATCAATCAAAAACGAGTGACGAATAACTTGATTTTGTTCTAGTCTTCCAAAGAGCGGGCAGATACCTCAACGGCTTCAACGTCAATCGTTCCGGGAGGCGTCAAACGGTTAAAGTGTCCCTGTTCGATTTTGAGCGACTCGCCACAATTGGGGCACTGGCACTCGGTTCGATTCAAAGCTGTAAATTCATAGCTACAGACGGGACACTGGTCGGCAATGAGGTTGCGTTGCAACCACCAGCGAAAGCCCAGGAAGGCAAGGACTGGTGCGACGAGGATTAAACCTATCAGAATTAGAAAAGATTTTACCAACCAGCCAAGCCCAATCGACCCCAGCAACCAAATGATGAGCAGCAAGGTAAGCCAAGAGCCGACGCCAGAAAGCTTGAATTGAAAGGGATTGGGGCTGTTCTGGTTCACGGCAGTCTCCAACAAAAGCAAGGTAGTATGGACTACTTCCATCCTAAATCAGAATCGATTATGTCTGAGAACAGAGGCAGTTCGGCATTGATTTTTAAGCGTGCCTAATCGCATTCAAACAAGCAGATGTTTTAACTGCTGGGCAAGGGCATCTTTGCCGAACAGGGCGAGACTTTGTTCTCGCAACCACTGAGGATCGCAGCGCTGGTCGTCCCCTTTGAGGATTTCAATACAGGCATTTGCCACGGCTTCTGGATTGCGATGGGGGACGCGCCAGCCTAAACGTCCATCCTGAAGGGGGTCAGCGGAGCCATCATCGTTACCCGATAGCACGGGGATACCACAAGCCATTGCCTCTAAATAGACAATTCCGAAGCCTTCTTGGGAAGGCATGATGTAAGCATCAGCGACGCGGTAATGGTCTACCAGGTCTTCGGTGGGAACGAACCCGGCAAAGACAACCCGGTCGGCAACTCCTAAATCTTTGGCAAGCTGCGCCAGTCGGGGTTGATCGTCGCCGCGACCGATCACCAAATATTTGACTTCTGGGAATACTTGAGCGATCGCAGGGATAGCTCGAATAGTAACGTCTACGCCTTTGTAGATATCGCCCGACCACAGCCGCGCTACAGTCATCAAAACTTTGGCACCGCCAAGATTATACCGTTCGATCAATGCGGGTGGCTTCGGACCTGGAGTAAAGTAATTCCCATCCACCGCACAGGGTAGCATTTGCACTTTCTTGGGGTCTAGGTCATTCACCGCGCAGGCGCGATCGCGGCTATAGCGACTAATTGTCCAAATTCCCTCCGCCTGCTTGAGTGCCCTTCGTTCTTGATTGGCTAAGGGTTCCCAAAATTCTTTTCCGTAAGTCAGCACCGTATAGGGAATCCCCAGCGGCTGACACAGCAGCCTCACCAGGGGTGACAGATTAATATGACCGCAAAAAACATGGTGGGGACGGCGTTGTAACAGACAAGCTAGCAGTGAAGTTGCTAGCCTTAAGCGTCCCTTTTGGGGATTTTGGCTTTTGAGATAATGAAATTTGAGGTTTTTTCCCTCAAAGGGATTTGGGCATCCAACGCCATCTCGTAGCAAAAATACCTCGCCTTTGGCTTGATTTCCCAATGAGGTATAAGACTGCAAAATATCCTTAACGTAGGATTGAATGCCCCCTTCGCATCCAAAAACTTCCAGAAAAATAAATATATGGTTAGCGACTGGTTTAACAGTCGGCTCTAAATAATCTATCTTTTCTCCCACTTCAATATCCATGAATTTTAGGAGTTTTGTTCCATCTGGGCGATGGACGGCACCTCAGCACTTTGTAAACGTTCCAAGTCCTTCAACACCATTTTTTCCAAAAGACCCTCGAAGCTAACTTGCGGTTCCCAGTTGAGTTGGCGCTTGGCTTTCTCTGGATTTGCCACCAGATAGAAATGTTCATCCGATCGCAGAAACTTGGGATCGACAACGACATAACGAGTCCAATCTAGCCCCACACACTCAAAAGCAGTCGCCACCAATTCCCGAACGCTGTGTAACTGACCCGTCCCAATCACGTAGTCTTCTGGTTCATCTGCCTGCAACATCCGCCACATTGCTTCCACATGATCGCCAGCATAACCCCAGTCGCGTTTGGCGTCCAGGTTGCCCATTTCCAGGCGATCGCTTAACCCCAATTTAATCGATGCTGCCGCTAAAGACACCTTCCGCGTGACAAAATTTGGAGGTCGTCTCGATGACTCGTGGTTGTATAAAATACCGCTACAGGCAAACCAACCGTAGCGCTGTCGGTGATGTACCATCGTCCAATGGGCGTGCAACTTTGCCGCTGCGTAAGGGTTCATCGGACGAAAAGGTGTATTCTCATCTTGAGGCGACCGATCCACCTGCCCAAACATCTCGGAACTGCTGGCTTGATAAAACCGCGTGTTCAATCCAGCCAGACGCACTGCATCTAACAGCCTGGTCGCCGTACCCGTTACCAAGTCCAGCGTTCCCAGCGGGTCTTGCCACGAATCTGGGACGAAACTGGGAGCGGCTAAATTATAAATTTCTTGGGGCTGTAGTTGTTCCACTACTTCCAACAGAGTTGCGCTATCCCTCATGTCAACCGCACAAACCTCAATTTGGCTGGCGAGGGAACCCAGTTTAGCCAGACTGGATTGGCGGTGCAGCGGTACCAACCCAGCCACCCGATAACCCCGTTCCAAAAGTAAACGGCTGAGATAGTAGCCGTCTTGCCCGGTGATTCCTGTAATTAGCGCTGTCTTTGCCATGAGTTGAGTTTAACCACTTAATGTTGCGTTGGGGCTGGAGTTTGGTTCAGGCAGCTACATCCTATGTTCTTTTATACTTTGCTTTTTCGGAAGCGACCAGATAATACTTAACGCCCGTAGATGCTTCAAAAGCAGCACAAAAGCACTGCTTTTGAAACCCACAGGCGTCAAGGATAACAAATGATTGTCTTAAAACAGACCCAATGTCAGAGATTTGTCAATGGGGAAGGTGGCACCAATACCCAACCAGAGGGTAAAGAAAGTTCCGAACAGGAAAACCGCCGTGGCGACTGGGCGACGGAAGGGATTTTGGAATTTGTTAACGTTCTCAATGAAGGGAACGAGAATCAAGCCCAAAGGAATCCCTGCCATGCAGGCGATACCCAGCAGTTTATTGGGTAGAATCCGCAGAATTTGGAAAACAGGCCAGAAGTACCATTCTGGGAGAATTTCCAGAGGGGTAGCAAAGGGGTTTGCCGGTTCGCCAATCATCGCTGGGTCAAGCACAGCCAGACCCGTACACAGTGCAATCGTCCCCATAATTACTACAGGGAAAATGTAGAGTAGGTCGTTGGGCCAAGCGGGTTCGCCATAGTAGTTATGACCCATGCCTTTGGCAAGTTTTTCACGTAACTGCGGATCGGTTAGATCCGGCTTTTTTTGGGTTCCCATTGTTGTATGTGTTCTCCTATGCGTTTTGAAAGCTTTGAGCTAAGCAAGAGGCAAAGTGGTCAGGGGGTAATAGAGGGATAGATAATGCAGGGAAGAAAAATGACTTTCCCACTTTCTCTCCTCTCCCCATTGGGCGCTGGACAGGGGCTGGATATCTCCTGCCCTGCTGTAGGGACGGAGATATCCCGTCTCTACAGCACTCAGTACTCTTTACAATGGGCCAGAGATGCCTTGCTTGCGAATCATCAAGAAGTGTAGCAACATGAAGACGGCAATCAGCCAGGGCAGCACAAAGGTATGCAGGCTGTAGAAGCGTGTCAGAGTGGCTTGTCCAACGCTGGTACTTCCGCGCATCAGCTCGACGATTTGATCGCCGACCAAGGGAATCGCAGCAGGGACGCCAGAGACAATCTTAACGGCCCAGTAACCAACCTGATCCCAAGGAAGTGAATAGCCGGTGACGCCGAAAGAAACGGTGATCACAGCCAGAGTGACACCCGTTACCCAGGTCAACTCGCGGGGCTTTTTGAAACCGCCGGTGAGGTAAACCCGAAAGGTGTGCAAAATCATCATCAGCACCATCATGCTGGCAGACCAGCGGTGGATGGAGCGAATCAGCCAACCGAAGTTGACGTCCGTCATCAGGTACTGGATGGAGGAAAAAGCCTCGGTGACGGTCGGCTTGTAGTAAAACGTCATGGCGAATCCAGTGGCAAACTGGATCAAAAAGCAAGTCAGTGTAATTCCACCCAGGCAGTAGAAGATATTTACGTGGGGAGGCACATACTTGCTGCTGACGTCATCGGCAAGCGCCTGAATCTCCAGACGCTCCTCAAACCAGTTGTAGGCTTTTGAATCAGTTACCTGCTTAGAAAACATGAACCCAGAGTTCCTAAAAATTTATTGCTGTTTTTGACACGAGCCAACCCCATGAGACAGTTTTCCGCTCTTTTCGGGGGCATGAAGCTGCAATGGGGATCGGTAGACACCGCGATAGAGAGAAGTCTAGGCGTAGCCTCTACAAAAAATGTAACATAGCCCGAAAGGGGGATTCTGTGTCATGCACAAACGAGTGTTAAGGGTTGTATTCGTACTAATCATACAAACTATCTTTACGTTAAGTTGGTGGACTTCGCCAGCGATCGCTTTAACGGAGGAACAGCAGCTTTTATCGGAAGCATGGCGAATTGTCAACTATGCTTACGTGGATGACAGTTTCAATCAACAAAACTGGTGGATGGCTCGTCAGAAGGCGATCAAGCAGCCTCTGTCTAATCGTGAGGCGACTTACACGGCAATTCAAAATATGCTCAAAACTCTGGAAGATCCGTTCACGCGGTTTTTAAAACCCGACCAGTACCGAAGTTTACAGGTGAATACTTCCGGAGAGCTTCAAGGGGTGGGACTGCAAATTGCTCTTGATGCCGAGACGGGCGAGTTGCAAGTGGTGGCACCGATTGACGGTTCGCCTGCTGCGAAGGCGGGAATCCGATCGCGCGATCGCATCCTGGAAATTGATGGCATCCAGAGTGCCCAACTGACCCTCGATGAAGCCGCCGCGAGGATGCGGGGCGCTGCGGGCACAGAGGTAAGGCTCCTGATGCAACGGGAGACAAAAACGCCTGAAGAAATTACGCTAGTGCGATCGCGAATTGCCCTCAACCCCGTTTATGCAGTCTTAGATTCCAGCAGTTCTCGCCTCCCGGTGGGTTACATTCGCCTGAGTCAGTTTAGTGCCAATGCCCCAACTGAGCTGGCGAATGCCGTCACCAAGTTGGAGAAACAAGGGGCACAAGCTTATCTGCTCGATTTGAGAAATAATCCAGGAGGGCTTTTGCAGGCAGGCATTGAGATTGCGCGGATGTGGTTGGATGAAGGCACGATTGTCTATACGGTCAACCGACAAGGCATTCTGGGCAGTTTTGAGGCGTCTGCACCAGCTCTTACCCACGCTCCTCTCGTTGTTTTAGTGAATCAGGGAAGCGCCAGTGCTAGCGAGATTCTGGCTGGGGCACTTCAAGACAATGGTCGTGCCCAATTGGTAGGCGCTCGAACTTTTGGCAAAGGCCTAATTCAATCTTTGTTTGACCTCTCAGATGGGTCAGGATTGGCAGTAACGGTTGCCAAGTACGAAACGCCAAACCATCACGATATCAACAAGCTTGGCATTACGCCAGATCGGGAAGTGCCTCTGGAGCCAATTACGCTTGACCAGGTGGGTACGGAAGCAGACCAGCAATACAAAACGGCGTTGGAGGTGTTAACCGCTAATGCGGTCGTTGCGGATGCGGCTTGATTCAGGAGTCAGGGCTGAGGGCTGAGGACTGAGGACTGAGGGCTGAGGAGTTAGGACTGAGGACTGAGGGCTGAGGGCTGAGGAGTTAGGAGTTAGGACTGAGGAGTTAGGAGTTAGGACTGAGGAACTGAAGAGGCACAGGTGCTTCAGGGGCAGATGGATTGAGAGAATTCTTGCTTAGTGCTTGGTCCGTGCTTGGCACCGAACACAACGACTATAAACATTAACGGATATCGCCTAACGGCTGATAATAACAGCCTTCAGTTTTTTTATTTCTGTTGTGAGTAATACCAAAATCGCAAAAAAAGAAAATCTAGATAAAACTTAATAGTGCATTTACCGAAGCGAGTGCAGTAAGTTTGATTCCACAATGAAAGAGCAGTGTAAATTGGGAATCAAGCAATGCTCGGCTTGAGTGGAAATAGATTCTAGAAAAATCTGAGGCTGAGTGGGTTTTAACTGCGATCGCACGGGCCCATGCGATTGCTTAATTTTTAAGGCACGCCTACCACTGGTGAGAGTTTTTACCCCTAAATATAGCGATCGCGCTCATGGTTTTCCTGGCAAACGATCTTAGATACTCTATCAGTCGGTCAACAGTTTTATCTGTTGCCCACTCATTGCTGAAGTTTTTAGCTTCACAACCAGATTCCAGAGTGGTACTCATCGCCGGGGGTAAGTCTGACTTTACTCCGAGCGACCTGTGCCCGGAGAGACAATCAAAAGGAGCGCGGTGCGGGTATGCATCCCCAGAAGCAGGTGCTTTGGGCTTGCCGGAGCTACTGACCCCGCCCAACTGTTTTTTGAATCTGGCAATGGGGAAGCCATCAGCAACCCATTGCGAGAATAAATGTGAGAATCAACACAGATGGTTGCCTTGTTCGTTGAAGCTGCGGAAGTTAACTCGAACCCTTAGCTCAACTCCAGAGACTCAAAGCAAGGTGCCCTCGTTGGTAATTTTGGGACTGGGCGATCGCTTCAATGTGAT
This sequence comes from Trichocoleus sp. ST-U1, assembly GCF_039961835.1. Classification (NCBI taxonomy): domain Bacteria; kingdom Bacillati; phylum Cyanobacteriota; class Cyanophyceae; order Leptolyngbyales; family Trichocoleusaceae; genus Trichocoleus; species Trichocoleus sp. ST-U1. The sequence continues at coordinate 92,716 of NZ_JAMPJZ010000005.1, read as the reverse complement.
GTTGCACAGCTACAAAACCACTGAGAATTCTGAACTAAACGCCAATCCTTACGAGCTGTGTTTTGGCTTCGATCCGGCGATTGTGGGCAGTATTTGCGCCGAAATTTCTCGCGGGTTGCACTTAACCCCAGAAATCTCCCCTCTTTTCGAGCGAGCCATTGCCGATTGGTTCCCTCAACCCAATCTCCCAGCTTTGCAGAGCGAATTCACATCAACGCTGGTGAGTGCTATCTTAACCAGTCAAATTAGCACTCAGACTCCAGAAAAAGCAGATACAAATGCTTGTAGCAGTGCTGGGGCGAGTTTAATCGGCAATCCTACAACCGACATTCAGATTAAAACCGCCTTGTTGAGGGAGCCGGGAATCCAGGCGCACCTTGTCCAACCCCCCATTCCCCAGGCTGTAGTGCCGAGTTGGCAACAGCCAGAAAAGTTACTCCAAGAACTGCTACGAATTAGCTGGTCAAGCCAGGGAGCGCAGGTAATTTTGCAGCGTTCGGCGGTGTTGATTCAAGAGACTTTTGGGGTTAGTCGGTGTTTAATTGCGTTCTATAGCGCCAAAGATGAGCGTACCTTGTGGAGTGCGATCGCCCACGATTCATCTATCCCCCTTTCGGCTCGGCAAACTCACGATCCTGAATGGGCAAACATCGAACAGTGCCTTCTCAAACATCATCAGGGCAATCCTTGGGCAACTGAGCGAAACATTGGCTCAACGGCTGCCGAATCTATCTTTTTGACCTGGTTGCATACACACCCGCAGAAAATCGAGCCGCGAGAGATGGCATCTCTACACGGTGCGTCTGGACTGGTTGGTTTGCTACTGCTTGAGCAATGGGATGAGAAGCGGGAGTGGCAACCGGGAGAGCGGCAATTACTGCATCTGGCGCTGCAATTGGTAGAGCGAGGACACAACCTGGCGACGCTTTACCAGCAAGCGGAGGAACGAATTACTCATGCGGCGCTATTAAATCGGCTGGTTGCCCAAATCCGGGCTTCTTTAGAACTGTCCCATATCTTTGAAACGGTGACGCTGGAACTGGGTCATCTTTTGGTGGCAGATCGATGTTTGATTTTTCAGTATTTAGAGGAACAGCAGTGTTGGAAGCCGCTGACTGAATATCGCGCTCATGCTGATATCCTCACAGCCATGAACTTGATCGTTCCCGATCAAAAAAACTGTTGTTCCAGAACGCTGCGAAATCTACAGGTTGTCCAGGTGAGCGATACGCGCTTAGTGGATGACCCGATGAATCGCTCTTTGGCGGCAAAATATCCGGGCGCTTGGTTAATGGTGCCAATTCACCGACAGCAAAAGATTTGGGGCTGCTTAACCTTCGCTCAGGATCAATTTCCCCGTTACTGGCACGAGTCGGAGTTAAGATTTATCACGACCGTTGCCGACCAACTAGCGATCGCTATCTACCAAGCAACCCTTTACCAACAAATTCAGGCGCAAAACCAAACCCTAGAAGCCTTGGTACGAGAACGCACCGCTGAGCTGGAAAGTTTCTTTGATGCTCACCCAGACTACATTTTTGTGGTCGAGCGCGAGAATCTCCGTCTGCGCTTTTGCAATCATGCTTTTGCTCAAAGGATGGGGTTTGACAACCGATATGCCGTTCAGGATCGGTCGATTCTAGAATGCTTCCCGCCTCTGATTGCTAAGTCGTTTGCCAAACAAAATTTGCGGGTTTTTGAATCGGGAGAAACGCTACACGAACAGGAAACCCTAGTTTTCCCAGATGGGATTCACCACTTCGACACTTCCAGAGTGCCGTTGAAGCACTCTAATGGTGAGGTTTATGCTTGCTTGGGGACTTTCCGTGAAATTACGGAGCTAGTGGAGACGAAGCAGGCGCTATCTCTGAGAACCGAGCAGTTGCAAGATGCCTTGACTGCTGCGAATGCAGCTTCTCAGGCGAAAACTGAGTTTCTAGCAACCATGAGTCATGAATTGCGGACACCGCTCACATCTGTGATTGGGATGTCCTCCGCTTTAATGCAACCGTATTTTGGCGAACTGAGCGGAAAACAGAAAGAATATCTCAAGATTATTCACAATAGCGGACAGCACCTGTTGCAGCTGATTAACGATATTCTCGATTTATCTAAGATTGAATCCGGTAAGGCGTCTTTAACCCTCAGTCAGTTTTCTCTGCGTCAGGTAGGGATTGAAAGTTTGGAACTGCTGCAAGAAAAGGCTCAAGTCCAACAGGTGAAGCTAACAGGGGATTTCGCTGAGTTGCCTCCCGCCGATGAATTTTGGGGGGATGAACGGCGCGTGCGGCAAATCTTGCTGAATCTACTCTCGAATGCGGTAAAGTTCACACCACCAGGGGGTGAGGTATGGCTGCGGATGCAGTGTGAAAGTAACCAGGCGATGATTGAGGTGGCAGACACGGGAATTGGGATTCCGATGGAGAAACAGCATCTTTTGTTTGAGGCGTTTCAACAAATTGATAGCTCTCTGCATCGGCAGCACGAAGGGACTGGGTTGGGATTGGCTTTAACTCGCCAGTTGGTGGAGATGCATGGCGGCACGATTAGCTTCCATTCAGAGGTAGATGCGGGAACGGTATTCGTGGTTTATCTTCTAGCCCAAAATCCAAAGTGAAGGGGTGAGAGAGAATCGGTCGCAAAGAATCAATAAAATCTAGCGACATCTAGCGACTCTCGACTTTGTTTTCGGCAAACCTTCAAAACAATCGGTCGGGATATCCCCTGGGTTTTCTACAATGGAATGGGGTGTTCCATCCGATGTGTCCCGATTGGGTGGAGATGCACAAATGGTGTTAAGGATGGTGTCAAGGATAGCCCGTTAAAGTTTTACGTGCTGGATGCGGCTGTTCCTTCGAGGGGTTATAAGTCGGGATGGTGGCGCTGTATTCTGGAGAATCTGCTTGCACTTTGCTCTTTTAAGCAATTGGCTGGCACGTTAATTGCCAATCTGGAATGGCTAATTGCTAGCCAGTTAATTCTCCTGTAGACCAATTCAGATTTAGATCATGGAACTCTGGTTGCTCCTACTGTTACTAGGACTGTTTACTTACTTCATCGTGAAGCGCAGTGTTGCCAGCATCACCCGAACCCCAATCTGGCTTTTGTGGATGGTGATGATGACACCGGCATTCATTTGGAGTGCCTGGATTTTGGTCTACGGTGAAGATAAGCGAATGCCGCCAGCTTTGGAGATTGCCCCGTTTATCATTTGCCCGATATTGTACTGGCTGCTGATTCAGTGGGGGCGTCGAGATTTTACCCCGCCGCCAAAACCGCAAGAAATGGTGGCGGAACAAGCTCAGAATCCATCTGAGGTACAGCCTGTTTCTGCTAGCGACGCAGGAAGTACTGTCCGTCCGATTGATAAAACGGAAGAAACGAATCTTCGCAATTGCTTTCCCTGGTCTATCTATTACCTCCAGAACATCGATTACCGACCCCAAGCGGTAATTTGTCGCGGCAAGTTGCGAACGAATCCGGAGGTGGCGTACCAGACAATTCGGGAGAATATTGAGAAATTATTTGGCGATCGCTTCTTTGTTGTCTTTCAAGAAGGTTTGAATGGGAGTCCGTTCTTCGCACTGGTTCCCAATCCCCAAGCTCACTCGCAGGCACAGCAGCAAACCGAACCTTTAAAACGACCGGCTTTAGCCTTAGGGCTGCTGCTTGTAACTTTGTTTACCACTACTTTAGTTGGGGTGGAAATTTCAGAAGTTTCTAACGCCGCACTGCAATCTAACCCAGCTTTGCTGTTAAAAGGACTGCCCTATGCTTTGGCATTGGTGGCTATCTTAGGCATCCACGAACTCGGTCATTACCTGAGTGCCCAATATTACAAAATTCGCACCACGCTGCCTTACTTTATCCCCGTTCCTTTTTTCTTGGGCACATTTGGAGCGTTCATTGGGCGGCGATCGCCCGTACCCAGTCGCAAAGCGTTATTCGATTTGGGCATTGCTAGTTCCGTCGCTGGTTTTTTGGTGACGTTACCGCTATTGTTTTGGGGATTAGCCCACTCGGATGTGGTTGCTGTGTCGGAGCAGTCGAGTATCTTAAACTTCACTTCTTTGAATCCCCGGTTTTCCCTGTTATTAACTTTGCTAAGTAAATGGGCTCTGGGATCTGAACTGACAGCAAACATGGCAATCAAGCTTCACCCAGTGGGAGTGGCGGCTTATATCGGTTTTATCTGGACAGCGTTTAAGTTGATGCCGGTAGGACATCTGGATGGCGGTCACATTGTCCATGCCATGTTTGGACAACGAAATGGGGCGATGATTGGTCAAATTAGCAGACTGTTGATGCTGGGATTGTCTTTAGTTCAGCCAGATTTGTTTATTTGGGCAATATTCTTATTCTTGATGCCAGTTTCTGATGAACCGGCGCTGAATGATGTGAGCGAACTTGACAACAAGCGCGATCTCTGGGGATTGTTAGTTTTGGCGCTTTTAGTGAGCATTCTATTGCCAGTGCCAGGAAATCTCGCGCAGTTGTTGAAGGTTTGATTCAAATAATTGAGTAAACGGTAATTGGTAATTGGTAAAAATTTTTAAGGGAGACGCGATGAATCGTGTCTGAGTTATGAGTTGTGAATTCAAGAATTTTCTTGTAACTCATCACTCTCATTAGCCATTAGCAAAGGAATAAGAACAATGGAAAAACAGCCGATTCAGGTGATAGGTGGTGGTTTAGCGGGGACGGAAGCGGCGTGGCAAATTGCGAATGCGGGTGTGCCAGTGGTGCTGCACGAAATGCGACCGTTACGGTTTAGCCCCGCCCATCACTCCGAACACCTGGCAGAATTGGTGTGCAGTAATTCCTTTGGGGCAATGTCGAGCGATCGCGCAGCCGGTCTTTTGCATGAAGAATTACGTCGTCTTGGCTCAATGATTATTAGTAAAGCCGACGAACACGCGGTTCCCGCTGGGGGTGCCTTGGCGGTGGATAGGGGCGTATTTAGCCGCGAATTGACAGAAATCCTCGCGAATCATCCCCTGATTGAGTTACGACGCGGTGAATTGCGCCAAATCCCCACAGAAGGCATTGTCGTCCTCACCAGTGGCCCGCTAACCAGTCCCGATCTGGCTGAAGATTTGCAGCAGTTCACGGGCATGGAATACATGAGCTTTTTCGATGCCGCCAGCCCGATTGTGGTGGGAGAATCGATTAACCGGGATGTGGCTTTCTTGGCTTCTCGTTACGACAAGGGAGACGCGGCTTATCTCAATTGCCCGATGAATCGGGAGCAATATCTCCACTTTAGGCAGGAACTTTGTAAGGCTGAACAAACGGAACTGAAAGACTTTGAGCGGGAAACGGCTAAGTTTTTTGAAGCTTGTCTGCCGATTGAAGAACTGGCGCAGCGGGGGGAAGATACGATGCGTTATGGCCCGTTGAAGCCGGTGGGACTGTTTGATGCCCGTAAAGGCGATTTCCGCGCTCCAGAAAATCAGTCGCAACGTCCTTATGCGGTGGTGCAGTTGCGTCAAGAAGATAAGGTGGGGCAGTTGTGGAATCTGGTAGGATTTCAGACGAATTTGCGCTGGGGCGAACAAAAGAGAGTGTTTCAGCTGATTCCAGGGTTGGAAAATGCTGAGTTTGTGCGGCTGGGCGTGATGCACCGCAACACGTTTATTAATGCGCCCCAACTGTTAAAACCTTCTTTGCAATTCCACAAACGCGCCACGTTGCTTGCGGCGGGACAGTTGGTGGGGACTGAGGGCTATACGGCAGCGGCGGCGGGTGGCTGGCTGGCAGGGACGAATGCGGCGCGGCTGGCTTTAGGCAAAGATCCGCTAACGCTACCAGGAACGACGATGATGGGGGCGTTGTTTGAATTTATTAGTTCGGCGTCATCAAAGCATTTTCAACCAATGCCGCCTAATTTCGGAATTTTGCCGGAACTGCCGACTCGGATTCGCAATAAGCAGGAGCGATATGGAGTTTATCGCGATCGCTCTTTTGCCGATTTAGCGAGTTGGAAAGCTGCGGCTAAATTGCTCGTTCCCAAGCTGAGCTTGGAACGAGAAGCAACAAGCGCTTCCATTGAATAAGGAACGGGGATTTAATTAACCTCCCATTTTGCATAGGGAGATGGCGCTGCCATCCCCTACAGAATGGGGATGAGTGTACGTGATTTAATCCACCTTCCTCAGTAGCATTAAGATCCCATGAGTCCGAAATAATAACTTGCAGCAACCACGAGAATTGTTAATACTCCGATTGTCGTGCTGATAAGAAATTGCTTAGAGGTTTTTTGATTAAGCTCCTGTTTACTTTCACCTTGCTCAGTGGTAGCCCCACGATTGGTTGCTTCGTTAGTTTTCATGGTTGTTAATGGTTTATGGTTATTTAGTACCCAGTTTGCTACAACTGCCAGAAACTTCATCTAACTTAAGAATTATCAAATAAATGTATACAGCGATACTTAATAGCTTTATACTTAGTTGTCTAACAAGCAGAACTGGTTGCTTAAGAATTGAATTTAACAATCTTTTGCTAAGGCTTTTTTAGGCTTTAAATTACCTAAAGCAGCTTGTACAAATGATTTTTTGATAGTATATTTTTATAATGGAAATCTGTGCGTTCAGGTAAATTGTTTCTCAATTAGCCGTACTGCCTCTACAGCACCATTAGGATAATCCGCAGGGCGATTGGATACCTGATTTTGCAGCATTGCCACAGTCGCGATCGCGTCCTCAATCTCTTCAACACAGTAGGCGCATCGCAAAGCCCTAACCTTTTGACGGTCATATAGTCGCTTAAAAGCAAAAGCAACTAACGGGACGCCTACCGCAGCACATTCATGAACCGTGTTATAACCAGCGCCGCCAACAACGACATCAGCAGCTGGGAGGCATTCAATTCCTGGCGAATGAGACACCCAGAACTGCGGCGGACATCCCTCTGGACAGACGGGTGCTAAGACACGCACCGTTGCCTCTGGAAACGCTGCATCTAGGTGAGTTGATAACTTACCAAAGAAAGATAATTCGGAAGCTTGTCCAGCGGCACAGACAAGGATAATCTTTTTTCTAACCTCCGCTGGTGGGGTTTGTTTGTGTAGCTGCGACTTACAATCGCCAGGTTTATGACACAAAGCATCAAGACCAAGTAGCGATCGCGCCTTTTTTCTATCTGGCAGTTCCTCAGCATTGCGAATTAACCAGGGACTGGTGTAATAGACAATTGGTAAATCTGCTAGCGGCGAATCTTCTCCATCTCCCGGCACAATAACCGCATCAAAGTTTTCTTTAACAAAAGAACGCAACTCAAAACGGTGAATATAAGCTGGGGTGATATCGCGGTGAACTAAAATTCGGGGAATGTGCTTTAACTGGGGCAAAATATCTGCCAACTCACCACCCAACCCGCGAGGAAAAGTATCGACAATTAAACAGTCGTACCGGGTGTTTAATAAAACATCCCGCACTTGTTCGCAAGTCGCCCCAAAACCAGCGTCAGGTGCAATGATTTGCACATCGCAACCCTCACCGCCCAAGTAAGTTGCATAAGGGGTATTCGTAAGAATTTTGACGTAATGGTAACGGGTAGCCATTCGTCCGAGAGATAAGCTACGGGTAAGATGTCCCCAACCGCCTCCCAAAGCATAAATTAACCAAATTGACATTTTTGGAGTTTTCAACGCAAAGAACACAAAGGTAAACGCAAAGGTACGTTAAGGAATCGTTTTTTCTTGGTGTGCCTCTGCGTTATCTTTGGCGTCCCTCTGCGTTAAAAATTTAACTTGCCCCCATATCCATCTCAAAATCGGCATCCATTTCCCCTTCTAGACTCATATTGTCTGCTTCGGTGAAATCGACATTGCCAGTTTCCGGGTCATAATCATAGCGATCGCGGTTGTCATAGTAGTTGCTGCCCCAATAACCGCGATTGTAGTTACCATATCCAGAGTAATAGGAATAATCGTAGTAATAGGGGTTATTATCTGGGTAACTACAATAAGGACAGCCAATGTTTGTAGTGCGTCCGCAGCGACGTTTGAAGAGAAATCCCACCATGCGATCGCATTCTCCACTTGCACCGATTCCCGATGAACTGGTAGTCTGGCTGCTGCTGGGATTGAGTTGAATTTCGTAGGGGCCAATTTGCAAGCGATCGCCATCGATTAGCGTACTACTGGGCAACCGGACGCTGTTAATTAAGGTGCCAGTACTGCTATTTTGATCGACTACGATTAACTCGCCATTCGCTACATCAATTAGAGCATGATATTCAGCCACTTGCTCGTTGGCTAACACAATTCTAGCAACCCGATTGCCATCAATTTCTTGGGGCATTGAGGCAAATTCTCGGCCCAAGGCGACAGGCGTTTCTAACATGGGTTCTCGTCTTTCGCCGGTGGCTGGATCTATCCAACTCAGTTGAATTTGCAAGGATTATTTCCCTCCCGAACGATTAACTGCGTAAGCTAAAGCGGCTTTTTGTTCTTTGCTTAAAACGTCGAACCCGAAGCTAGCGATCGCAATTGCGCTTACCTGAGATTTTGTAGAAAAAACTGGTTTGTCGGCTGCATTGATCAGAGAAGTTTTACCATTCTTTACTTTCACCTTGTAAAGCGACTGTTTATCCGGTGACTCAACCTCAAAACCGTAATCTCGCGCTTTAATTCTGTAAATTTCTTTATCTGTCGCATCTTCTAACTTGTAATCTCCATCATTCTGTCTTCGCAAAACATACAATTCTTTTGTTTGATCTGCATTCTCAATCTTCCAGTAACCCTCTTTGGTTACAACGTAGCCTAAAACTTTATCGGCAGGATTCTTGATTTTTACTTTCCCCCCACCATCAACATTAAATCGAGCTAACTCTTTGTCTTTCCCATCAAGGTATTTAGCCCCATCCGCCTCTGGTTTCAAGGCAAAATCTTCCGCACCCCCCTCTTGTTTAAATTTTATCTTCTCGGTATTAGTCGCCACCGCTGACGGATTATTTTGGGCAATTGGAGATGTTTGCGGGTTAGATGTTGTAGATACTTCTGGTGCCCGCTTAACAGAATTACTACAAGAACCTAGCAGGATTACCGCTGCCAAAGCTAAGCCGGAAAAAAATGTTTTATTCATGTTATTCATTGTTCAAGTTTCCACCAAAATCCTTTCTTTATTTAGTAACAGTTTGCATAATTAATGTTCCGGATTTTTGCAAACAAACTAAATATGTTTTTACTTTTACTTACTTTGCCTTAGATAACATCCGAGCTAAATTTAGAACTTGATACAGGCTGAGAAACATCATCGTGATAGTTTGATACAATGTTTCTTCGTTCCAAGGCATCGAAGGTGGCATTTTCACGACTAAGTTTATTCCCTTATCCGTCACTCTCATCCGTTTTACCTTAGTCAGTTTTGGAATTTTTACTGCATTCACAGCTTCATTGTTCAGAACTTTGATTGCCCCGTACCGTCGTTGCGGATAAGTTAAATCCACACTGATATCTAATCCCTTGGCTTTCGATTTCGTTTTGTATTTTGATTTGCCGCTTCTAGAAGTTTTCCATCCATAAGCGGTCTGATTTAGCTCAGAAGTTGTTAATACAAAACGAGTTTTATCTAAAAATTGTCCTTCCATTTTTAGCCAATCATCTTGGAAAATATCTATTTTAAATCCTGATTTCGAGGGATGGGCAACTGTTTTAATCTGCTTAGATTTTTGATGGGCTGGACTGAGATCTAAATGAACACTGACCTTAGCTTCCTTATCCATATCTCGCTCCAGCATTTCCAAAATTTTTTCCGTTAATGCATAGCGATGATTTGGTAAATTTAATCGGCTATATTTACTCCTCCTTATTCCTGCATAAATCGCTACGATCGTACATCCTAATCCAACAAACAATAATAAAATAGTTACAATATTTCCAAATAATTGAAGCCCATCTTCCATCTCTCCTACAACTATCATTAAAATGAACGCTATAACAATTGAAGTAATCGCACCAATAACACATTTGGTTGCTAAACTTCCAAACTCTGTTTGCTTTGCCTCCGAGGCTCTATCTAGGGTTGCCATTTCCCTTAAGTCTTTGACAATATCAGAAACAGCAGCCGTCACCGAATAAGTCAGAGATTTGCGAAAGGTTTCTAAATTTATTGACATTTGTAATAAAAATTCAATATCAATGAATCGGGAATTACTGAAGGTAGCGATCGCTTACCTAAAATCACACTCAAACGCTTTGATAACAGATACGTTCTCGGAAGTGGTAATTATCGTTACAAAAAGTTAGAATCTTAGGGCAAAATTGAGTCATAGTTTAGTTGATGAACGATTCTAGAATAGTTTACGTTTCTTTTGATACCGTACCAGCGCCCAAGGGAGCCGCAATTCATATTTCTGCTTTTACTCAAGCTTTGGCAGATGCTTTTGGCGACATTCAGCTAGTGACAGTTTCCCCGACAGCCTACGCAGTAAATCAGAGGGAATCACCTCATGTTATCCAATCCATGTTACCTGCGCTAGGAGATACGTTAATTAATCGAGTGCTTTATTTTCGCGCGATGCTGGGCAATTGGTGGCAGAATCAGTGGTTTGAGACAGTGCATATCCGTTCTATTTATGAAGGATTTCCCATTGCCCTGAGCAAAGAAAAATTATGTAAGTATTTAATTTTTGAAGTTAATGGATTGCCATCCATTGAACTCAAATATCGCTATCCAGCAGTGGCAGAAGATCGGGAATTATTGCACAAATTAAAGGCGCAAGAAAAAATTTGTTTAGAAGCATCAGATTTAATTTTAACGCCTAGTTCCGTAACCAGAGACTATCTCCAAACAAGAGGGGTTCCCGGCTCAAAAATCCGCGTCATTCCCAATGGAGTTGATTTAGATATATTTACTTATCGTCCTTCAAAATTTAGGGATGCCGAGTATCCAAATCTTCCCTATCAGGACAAGGAAACGCCACTCCTACAGATTGAAAATGATTCAATAAAGACTCAGCCTCGATTTCAGGTGTTATATTTTGGGACATTTTCCCCTTGGCAAGGGATTAATCTTGCTGTTGAAGCACTGGCACTTGCTGACCGGGATTTTTCTACTCAATTAACAGTCATTGGACAAGGTCGCGACTTTCAGATTTTAGCCTTAAAACAGCTAGCTTTAAAACTAGGAGTAGCAGAGTCTCTCACGATTTTAGACCCTGTATCGCAAGCGGAACTCGTCCAAAAAATTCATGCATCTGATGTAATTTTGGCTCCGTTGACGCCCAATGACCGAAATCTGGTTCAGGGTTGTTGTCCTTTAAAAATTTTGGAAGGAATGGCGACAGGTACGCCGGTAATTGCTAGCGATTTACCTGTGGTGAGAGAATTGGGTGTGGATGGGGTACATTTCCTGCTCGTCAAACCAGGTTCTGCAAAGGAAATTAAAGATGCCTTGCTGAGGTTAAAAACAGAACCGGAATTGGCAATAAACTTAGCAAGGAATGCCCGTCAGCAGATTGAGAATGATTACACTTGGAAACACGCCGGTGATGCTTTGGTAGCAGCTTATGAGGAACTTGGAATTAAACGATCGATAACAGTTTGAAGCCGCTGATTTTCATGTTTTAGAGAAAATTCAGCGAGAATGCGATCGCGCCCTGCCCTCCCAATCTGACGCCTAGCACTTGGAGCTAAATCCAAGCACTCCAGCACCGCCTCACCCAGTCGATGTAACTGGGAACGAGGCAGCAAAAAGCCACTTTTTCCATGCTCAATGATCTCTGGAATCCCACCCGCATCGCTGGCAATACAGCAACAACCACAGGCGATCGCTTCTAGCAGCGCATTCGGCATCCCCTCCCATACAGAAGGTTGCAGATAGACATCACACAGCCGCAGATGCCCCGCTACCGCCGCAGGACTCGCTAAATGTCCGGTAATAATCACCCGCTTGGCGTCTTCTGGATGCTGAGTCGCATAGAGTTGTAGTGCTGCTTCTTGAGACGCCCGCACTTCCCCGATAATTAACAAACAGGCAGGACGTTGGGCGCGGACTGTGGTTAAGGCATTCAGAAGAAACTGCTGCCCCTTCTTTTCTCGTAATTCCCCGGAAAATCCCAGTACCGCTTCATCAGGAGCAATGCCTAAAGATGCTCTCAGAAGGGATGATTCATGAGTTGCGCCAATAATGGGGGGCGAAAATACCCGCTCGTTGACGCCATTTTTCAAAACCATCACATCATCCCGCTGGGCGAGTAGCTGAATCTTTCGTGCCATATCAGCACTCACCGCCGTAATCAAACCGGCATTTAACAACGTCCATTGCAGTCGCGCAAAATCTCCCGGTGGAAACATGGCTCGATCGATATCATTCCCACGGGCGCTTACCGTGCTGGGAAGGCCATTTGTCGCTGCAAACCAAGTAGCTAAGAACCCACTGGGGAAGACATAGTGCCCCCAAACACCATCGTACCCACGGCACTGATGCAGCCAATCGAGGACGTTAAGCGTATGAGGCATCGTCATATCCCAGTGGCGATATAGCCCCACCCGATAGACTTTGAGATGTTTGATAGTTTGGAAATTTTGACTTTCGGCGTGCCTAGTTGCCTTGCTAGCTACGTCTGAACTCTGGACTTCTCCCGGTTGCAAGTAACGACTCCACGCCACAACGTCTACTTCAATGCCCAACTGGCAGAGGGCGGCGGCGATGCGTCCGGCGCTACTCGCTAACCCGCCAATATCTGGGGGAAATCGTTCCGTGAGAAAAAGAAGACGTCTCAAGGGACTCTAAAGAATTGCTACTAGGACTGTTTAAAGTCTAAAGTCTAAAATGCGATCGCTCAGTTGTGAATCTGATTCCCTTAACGTTTTGTCTAACCTAGAGGGATTTCGTTTAATTCAGGAAAAATTTGAAAAACCCAGGATCTTATTCCCTTTCTGCGAACGAGTTATTCAGCGCTCAACGGAATGAGACAGCTAATCCCCATTGGCGGCGATTAGGGGCAGGGAGCCGCAGGCGATGGTGGCGTGAGTTTTTTAAGGACGGGGAATCACCTAACCGCTATTCCTGCTCAGTCGCCCCCCTCAATCGCTACCAGCACCACTGTAATATTGTCTCTGCCCCCTTTATCTTTAGCGGACTCGACAAGGGCGTCGGCTGCCTTTTCCAAGGAAGTAACCTTGAGGTGAGTTGCAATCAACTGATCCGAGAGTTCTTCTGTGAGTCCATCGCTACACAGCAGCAGTCTGTCGCCTGCTTGCACATCCAGCGGTTGGATCTCAATCAGACGCAAATCTTTACGACCCAGACACTGAGACAATACGTGACGCCACGGGTGCATTTTAGCTTGTTCGGAAGTCAGCTCCCCAGCTTTCATCGCCCGTGCCACCCAAGTATGATCCTCAGTGATTTGCTCTAGAGTTGCCCCTCGCATTCGATAAAGGCGAGAGTCCCCCACATGAGCGACCCAAGGCTGCTGTTGGCGAAACATCACTACAACGCCTGTCGTGCCCATATCTGAGCGTTCTGGATGATTCGCTTGATCTTGTAAAATCGCCTGATTTGCATCCAAGAAGGCTTTTTCTAATAACACTGGGCAAGTCTCGTCGGAATGCCAATGCTCATCTAGATAGGTGTAGATAGCCTGAGTGGCGATTTGGCTTGCCTCCTGGCCTCCTGCATGTCCTCCCATGCCATCAGCAACTATAAAAAATCGCCCATCAGGGTCGATATGGTAGTCATCTTGGTTAACGGGACGAAGAAGTCCCGCATCAGAGAGGCCCGTGGAGCGAGGAATCATATATTGTCTGCTGGCAACAGCAACTTTACTTTACCCGAATCAAAACATCCGATCAAATCGGTCGAGGCGCATGAGCAAGCGAATGAGGACAAACGCGATGGCAGATGCCCCCAGAGCAACCACGACTGCCAACCCGACATAACCCTGAACGAAGAGGATGGTGGCTGACAGAGTGAAGGCACTGATGAGCAAAGTATAGTTCGTTCCTAACTGAATACTGCTCATTCGCCGAAGAATGCGATCGCTCTCAATAGAGCGCACTCGAATTCGCAGGTCGCCCTGCTCTAATTTCTCAATCGTATCCTCAATCCGCCTGGGCAAACTCAAAGCCGTACTGCTAACTTGAGCCGCTTGCCGTCCTAATTCATTCAAGAAGCTACTACTACTATTACTGCCATTACTATCTGCCATAAGCTGCATTGCAAAGGGTTTTGCAACCTCCATAAAGTTAAATTCCGGGTCTAAGCCTTTTCCAACCCCTTCTAAAGTTGAGAAGGCTCGCATCACAAAGGTAAAAGTCGCCGGAAACCGAAAAGGTTGGTCGTAAGCAATTTCATAAAGGTCTTCACTAATCTGACTCACCGATTGGTTTTCAAACGGCTTGTCCATAAAGTGATCCAGCATATACTGAATCGATCGCCGTACGGGTCCCATATCATCAACCGCTGCCAGCGCTCCCATTTCGACGAGCGAATGCATCACTCGGTCGCCATCTTTTTGGGCAATGCCAAACAGCGTTTCCATTAGTTGCTCGCGAATGTTGGACTTAATCCGCCCCATCATGCCGAAATCATAGAAAATTAGGGCACCTTCGGGACTGACTGCGATATTGCCAGGATGCGGGTCGGCGTGGAAGAAGCCATCGTTGAGCAATTGTTGCAGGTAAGCTTTAGCACCCAGATGAGCCAGTTCCTTTCGATCTAGCCCTGCTGCTTCTAGCGCTTCATAGTGACTAATTTTGATGCCCGGAATGTACTCAAGAGTGACAACCCGTGGCGACGTATATCGCCAGTAGACACGCGGCACTTTTACCCAATCATAGGCGCGGAAGTTGCGGCGAAACGTATCGGCATTGCTGCCTTCATTCAGGTAATCAATTTCTTCCCAAAGAATTCGGCTGCACTCCTCATAGATTCCCAGCCAGTCACGACCCCGACCCCAGTCGGGATGGTTTTGAAAGAAACGGGCAATTCCTCTAAGAATTTGCAAATCAACCGTAAACAGCTGCCGCAGTCCGGGTCGTTGTACCTTGACCACGACTTCTTCGCCGCTGTGGAGAGTTGCTTTATGTACCTGTCCCAAGCTAGCAGCCGCCAGGGGAATCGGGTCAAAAGTGCGGTAAAGCTGCGAAACTTTCTTGCTGAAGTCCTTTTCAATCAACACCTCAGCTTGTTCGTAGCTAAAAGCAGGCACTTTGTCTTGCAGCTTAGAAAGTTCCTCCACATACTCCACAGGGAATAAATCGGCACGGGTGGAGAACAGCTGCCCAACTTTAATAAAAGTCGGCCCTAGGTCTAAGAACGTCTCTCGAATCCAAATCGCTTGTGCTCTGCGTCTGTGGGCTTGTTTTTCCTCTGTAACTCCGCCCGGATAGCTCCAAGATTTGTTGTAGCGCCAGAGCTTAAACAATAAGGTTAAAACAAACCCCCAAATATCTACGAAGCGCCGTTGATGGGAGTAACTTTCACGGTTCCACCGATAAGCCTTATCCTTACGGGCTTTATCAGCGGCACGCTGGGCACTCGGCGTGCTAGCCGCGTATCGCTTCAGTTTAGAGTCATTAGGATAGGCTGACACTCGGATTCCTAAGTCTGTTTTTTCAAGTAGTTGGCGCGATCGCAGTTGAGTGTGTGAGTTTTGGATAACTAACAACTCACAACTGAACTTTTAACTGAATTCCCCCTCAGCACGCGAACAGAGCGCTGCGCTCTCAGGATTTATACTGAGCTGCTGCGATAGCGTTGTAATTCGGCGCGAAAGCGAGCGACTTCTGCCCGAAGTTCATCAATCGTCGCTTGCAAATCTGTTGTTTGGGTGCCTTGAGGCACAATGCTGGTAGTGGTTCGTCCTCGCATCACCGTTTCAGCTTGGGCGTCAGAGCGTTCGGTCACTCGTGAGGTGAAGTGCCGCAAAGACTCCCGTTGTTCGGCATCAAATTTGCCGAGTTCCGAGAGAGCATTGGTGACGGCGTTTTCTACCTGTTCATTCAGAGCTTCTGCAACCGCTCTGCCGACAAAAAAGGCATGAACTACAGGATTAGTCATGAAAAAATCTATTTGTGCGTCCGTAACAAATTATAACTTGCTTGCTCTCAATACTACCTACAGCCTAGGTTACAGCTTAGGCTTTGCCAGTGTATCTGGCGAAGGGGGCGCGGGTGCGACAACAGCAGGCACGGGTGATAGCAGATTAGCGCTGGAAGTGGGCGCAGGGGTGTCTGAGATGGGCCAGTCATCGCGGGGTGGAAAAGATTGTTCTGTGTGCAGGATAGTAGACCCTGGGCCCATTGCTCCATTCAAGCGAACCGCCAAACCGAATCCCGCACCTGTACAGGTAGCGATCGCAGCGGTCATCATCAACCCTCTGCCTAGTGTCAGTTTGGGAAACTTTAAGTTTTGTAAGCTAGGAAGGTTCGCTGACGAGCCAAGCTTTGTAGAGACGCGATTCATCGCCTCTGGAATCTTGAAACTCTCTAGCGAGATTTTCAGTTTGGCAAAGGCAATCGGGAAGTTTGCTCGTATCGCTGTTTTGAGTTTTTTCGGGGCAGCACTCACTTTGGCTAGTCGAGTTTTGTAGGGGCGGGTTTTGCCCGGTCGCTTCACATCCTGGCTAAGATTCCAGTTCACTCCGCTAGCAAGCGATATCTTCGGTTTCGTGTTGCTGGCTGGTTGCGGCTTTTGGGGGGCAGGCTGAGATTTGGGGATTACAGGGCGACGAGCCGTTTGGGTCGCGCGGGGAGCCTGTGGAGCCTTGCTAGCTGGCAACAGGGAGAGCCAATCTTCTACTTTTTGGGGACGCTTCTCGGCTTTGATTTCTAAGCCACACAAAATCGCAGCGATCGCAGTCGGGCTGAGTTTGGGTTGAATTTCCCGTAAATTTGGCAGAGGGATGCGATCGCGTAACGGTGCTGGAACCGGCGGTTGACCCGTCAGCAAGCAATACAAACTTGCTGCTAAAGCATAGACATCTGTCGCTGGGGTGAGTTTTTCCTGGGAAAAATATTGTTCGATTGGCGCATATCCGGGATTTAGTAAACTGGCTTGGGTTTGCGTCACTCCCGCCGTCAATTCAGCACAAAAACCAACGTCAATCAGCACAACATCATCAGTTCCTTGACGCCGGATGATGTTTTGGGGTTTGACATCTCGGTGCAGTAACCCTGCCTTGTGGATAACCGTTAAGGCACTGCCAATTTGACGAATATAGCCAAGGGCTTGGGCTTCTGGCAAAATCTGACCCGCTGGCAGCGATTCAGCTAGGGTCTGCCCCGGTATGAACTCCATGACGATGAAACATCGCCGGGATTCCTCAAACAAGTCGAGAACCCGAACCAGGTGAGGATGCTTGCAGCGAGCAAGGCGACGTGCCTGGGTGAGAAATTGCTGCCCAAACCGCTCAAAATCAGGATGAGTCCGCAGACTGTCGTTGAGGGTTTTGATGACGACCGCTTTCCCCGACTGAGTATGAGTCGCCCGGTAGGTGATCCCAAAGATACCTTGACCCAGTGGGGCGTCGAGGACGTATTTGCCGTTCTTCAGGACTGCTCCAGCCGTTAAGTTCATTAAAGATTTGTTACAGTTTTCCCAACTATGCTACCGTCTTGGTACGAATTTTGAGTCCCAGGAGGGAGGGAAGCGGCGGTTGATTACCGGGCTTACTTAGGGCGGGTGTTTCCGCTCCTGGATTTGACTCTTAGCCGCTTCAAAGTGGATAATACTCTGCCAAAAATTTTTTAGCATCAGCGCGATCGCGGATTTCTCCATCCAGCGTTGCTGCCAACAGACGATCTAACATGGGTTTAAATTCACGCCCCGGTTTGTAGCCGAGGGCTTTCAAATCATTGCCGTTTAATATCGGTTGAACATACGCCCAGATAGTGAGATATCGCCAAATTAGCCGCCGAATCAGACGCGAATTTTTGACAGCAATCAAAATCAACGTAGGCAATTCGTACCGTCTCAGCAACACGACAATTTGACTCGGTCGGTGACATTCGGGCAAAAATTTCACCACATCTGCTCGATCCCGATCGAGTTGCTCTAATCGTTCGATACTATCTGTCGGTAATTGAAGATTGATTGCCACTTTCGCGCGATATTCGCCAGCGAGGTAGGCAATTAAAATTTCTAGACGCATCTGCCAATGATCGAGGGTTTTCTGGGGATCAAATCGGCGCAGACACCGATCTAGTAAACGCACCTGCTTCCATAATGGCTCATCTAACTCTAGCGTGGGATGGAGGCACCGCAACGCCCCCAGATCGGCAAGTAACTGCAACGCGGGTTTCCAGTAGGGCGCTTGGAGGATGTATTTGAGTTCTGCTTTCAGCCGTGTTTGTAGCGCTGGGGCTTTGCTATTTTCAGAGAGCGATCGCTCGTAAATTCCACTCTCTAGGGCATAGCGGATATATCCTTCCGTTTGCGGTTCAATCTGAAATCCCAGGCGTACTGCAAACCGCACGGCGCGATAAATGCGCGTGGGATCTTCGATAAAGCTATTGGCATGGAGGACGCGGATTTGGCGCGATCGCAAATCGAGCATTCCGCCAAAGAAATCCAATAATTCACCTGCGCGGGGTGGCGTCAGTCGCATCGCCAAGGCGTTAATGGTGAAATCCCGGCGATACAAATCTTGGCGAATCGAACTCGCTTCGACTTCTGGATTCGCGGCTGGGTAAGGATAAAACTCAGTTCGAGCCGTCGCAATATCCACCCACAGAGAGTCTAGGACTGGGTCATTGTGCCACAGTAGCGCCGCTGTTTGAAATTGACCGTGGACTTCCAGACGGGCATTTGAGTAGGTTTGTTGAAGTGCTTTCGCCAGTTCTACTCCAGCGCCGACATCCGCCGAACGGTGAAAACCATCTACTACCAAGTCAATATCTGAAAGCATCAAGATTTCATGGGGATTGGCGAGCAGTAAATCCCGTACCCCTCCGCCAACCAGATAGAGATGCCAGCCGCGTTGTTCTGCCTGCTGGGAGGCTCTGGTGAGAAATTCCCACAAGGGAGGTGCAAGGCGATCGCGCAAAATATCGGTTAGGGGTTGATGAGCATTCGGAATTGATAATCGGGAATTGGGAAGGGAATTTTTTCTCTCGTCATCTGTGATGAATGCTCCATTCCCTCTTCCCTGATGCAACTGCCGCAAAACATCGGTGCGCGTCACCATTCCCACAAGTTGCCCCTCCTGCAATACCGGCAATCGCCCGATATCGTAAGTCACCATAATCGATTCAATCTCTGGCAAAGACGTATCCGGGGTAATCGTCTTCAGATTGTTCGTCATATAGCCTTTTACCGGCGCATGACTAAAGCCATGATGCAACGCCAGATCGATATCCCGCCGAGAAACAATCCCTACCAGTTGGTCTTCGGAATTCACGACCGAAAGACCGGAATGCCCATAACGTAATAAAATTCTCTGGGCTTGCTCGATTGTCGTGTCAGGGCGAATCGTCCGTACTGGCGATGACATCAGTTCCCGTGCGGTCAGCGGTTGGGGAATTTGGTCTTTTAGCTCACTGACGAGTCGATCGAGAGTTGTCTGGGGATCTACCCCCCGCAGTGTCACCGACGCCGCCTGGGAATGCCCCCCGCCCCCCAGCGGTTGAAATAATTCATTGAGATTGGTGCCTTCAATACGCGATCGCCCAATGACCGTAAATCGCTCTTCACCTCCATCCCCCACGGGATACGCCGCAGCGAGTAGCAAGGCATCGCTTTCGCCCAGATCGAGCAGTCGAGTCGCCAGCGTTGACAAACCGGGAACGTAGTCAGAGGTTTTGAGCAGCACCCAAGAAACGGTATAGCCGCACGTTGTCGCTCTTTGCAACTTCTCCAGCGCTTCTGTCAAGAGTTCCTGCAATTGGGGCGATAAACCCGGCTCAACATAATCGGCAATTAAGCGCAAGCTTGCCCCTTGTTCCATTAACCAAGCCAACGCGATCGCATCTCTTGCCGTCGCCCCTTCATAAGTTAACGATCCCGTATCGACGTGGATTCCCAACGCCATCACGGTTGCCTCAGAAGGCGTCAACTGGATGCCTTCTTGCTGGAGTTGCTCGGCAATCAGCGTCGTAGTTGCACCGACTGGCTCAACTTGGGTGCGGGTAGCGGGAATATCTCCGTCCCCGTCTGGGTGATGGTCGTAGACGACAACTTCCCATAAATCCGGTAAATCCAGCCATTCACACGCCTTTCCCACGCGATCGCGCTTTTGAGTATCCACAACGGCAATCGACCGAATCTGCTCTGGGTTCACAGCGCGACGCTCAATCAGCGCATACTCATCTCTATGCAAGGCTAAAAAATCCCGCACTGCTGGATGGCAACCGCCGGTCAGCACGACCCTAGATCCCGGCTGGAGACGGGTTAGCCCCACCGCTGCACCCAAGGTGTCAAAGTCCGCTGTTGTATGGCACAAAATCACATTCATCATTATGAGTCCTTAGTCATTAGTCCTTTGCCCATGACCCATAACCAATGACCCATGACGAATGACCAATGAGTGTCGATTTTTGATACGGTACTACTGTATAGAATTGCGGCTGAACTATTTCTATCCAGCCCATTGCTGTCTTGGGAGAAGAGAAAATGACAATTTTATTTCAGTTGGTACTAGGTGCTTTAGTCTTTTTATCATTCGTCATGGTCATTGGGGTTCCAGTTGCCTATGCCACTCCTCAGAACTGGGACCAGTCTAAGCGCCTCCTTCTTTTAGGATCTGGAGTTTGGATTGCTCTGGTATTTCTGACAGGTGCCCTAAGCTATTTGGTAGTTTAAGGATAGTCAGAGTCAGTCATCGGTCAGGGTTCGATGGTCATCAGTCCACTGCACCCGACTCAGGACTAAAGACAAATGACTGATGACTCAAAACAACTGACAAAAAGCTTCTTATATCTAAAATCATGGCAGTTTTCGAGGGAACGTTTACTCAGACTCAACCCCTACGGTTTGCGATCGTCATCGGTCGCTTCAACGATTTGGTGACGACTAAACTATTGGAGGGGTGTCAAGATTGTCTGAAACGCCACGGCATCGATGTCAATCCTCAAGGCACTCAAGTGGACTATGCTTGGGTTCCTGGGAGTTTTGAGGTGCCTTTGGTGGCTCACCAGTTGGCACTCACGCGCCGATATGATGCTGTAATTTGCCTGGGTGCAGTCATTCGGGGTCAAACTCCCCACTTTGATTATGTCGCCTCGGAAGTCTCCAAGGGAATTGCCAATGCTGGGTTTCAAACGGGTGTGCCGATCATTTTTGGCATTTTGACAGTAGATACGATGCAACAAGCCTTGGAAAGAGCTGGCATCAAGAGTAACAACGGCTGGGGCTATGCGATGAATGCTCTTGAGATGGCAAGCTTGATGCAGCAGATCAAAGGGAATGCCGGTGGCGCATCCTACGGTAACAATGCGGTTCATACAGTGACCACTCAAGCACTGCCAGTTTCGCCGAACCTGGCGATTTCTCCAGAGTCAGCAGTTGAACGCAACGCATCTGATTCTCTTTGATCCTTGCACTGAGAGCCAGGTGCGCTGGAGCTGGGGCGGGGTTTTCCCGCCCAGAGCCGCGAATTTAGAAAGATTGATCTCTAGTCCTTCATCCCACCCTTCGGGAAGGGCAAAGCCCGATATCCTTCATCCTTGCCCTAGCACTTCTCGTCCCAAGTAAGGTTGCAGCGCTTCTGGTATCTTGATAGTCCTATCGGGTTGTTGATAGTTCTCCAGAATCGCTGCCATCGTGCGCCCGATTGCCAATCCGGAACCGTTCAACGTGTGGACAAATTGGGTGCCTTTTTTTCCAGCTTCTTTGAAACGAATGCTGCCGCGCCGCGCCTGAAAATCCATAAAGTTGGAGCAGCTAGAAATCTCGCGGTATTTCTCAGCAGACGGCAGCCATACCTCTAGGTCATAGCACTTTGCTGCCCCAAACCCTAAATCCCCAGTGCATAACTCAATGACGCGATAAGGCAACTTCAACGCCTGTAAAATTGCCTCGGCATTTTGTACCAACGATTCATGCTCTGCGACTGAATCGTTCGGATGAACAAGTTTCACCAACTCGACTTTATTAAACTGGTGCAGTCGAATTAGCCCCCGCGTGTCTCGTCCGTAGCTACCCGCTTCCCGGCGAAAACAGGGAGTATAAGCACAGTGATAGATAGGCAGCTGCGACGCCTCCAAGATTTCATCTCGATAGAGATTTGTCACCGGCACTTCAGCAGTGGGAGCTAGCCACAAGTCATCTTGAGCGCATTTGAAGCTTTCGTCAGCAAACTTGGGCAGCTGACTTGTGGCGGTAAGAGATTCGCTGTTGATCAGAAAGGGGGGAATAACTTCTACATATCCAGCCGCGATTTGCCGGTCGAGCATGAAGCTAATTAAAGCTCTTTCCAAGGCAGCACCGGCACCAATTAGCGTGACAAAACGACTTTGTGCAACTTTAGCGGAGCGCTCAAAGTTGAGAATTCCTAGTTGTTCGCCGATTTCCCAGTGAGGGAGAATTTCGGAGTTTTGAGGCAAGTATTCATCGCCCCAGCGGCGGACTTCTACATTCTCTTCTTCACTTTTACCAATGGGTGTGGACTCACTGGGTAAGTTAGGAAACGATAACAAGAGGGCTTCTAACTCGGCTTTTAAAATTCTTTCCTCGGGTTCTAGTTCGGCAATCCAGGTTTTGATTTGGTTGCCTTCTTCCCGCAAGGCTTGGATTTCTGAGCCGTTGGGGTCGCTCCCCGATTTAATTTTTTGACCGACTAATTTGCCGATTTCGTTCCCACGAGCTTGGAGTACACTTCGCTTTGCTTCCAGTACCCGTTGCTGCAAAGCTCGCTGCAAAATCGGCTGTATGTCATATTGCCCGATCCCGCGACGATTCAGGCGCTCTTGTACACCTTGTGGATTTTCCCGTATCTGCTTGAGGTCTAGCACAGATTTTTTCCAGCTTTTTTTGCCAATTAATCAGAATACACTGCGATCGCGCGATCGCGATGATACAGCCGAGAGTCTGTATGCGCTCTCAGCCTTCTTTACTTGCTGATGCCGCAATTCGACCCTTTGCCTCCATTACTGTCGGTTGATGCGACTATACAACCACAAGGAAACAACAATCCCGGCAAAATGAGCGGTAATTGTATGTGTATTCGCCAGCACCACAAAAATATCTAAAGGTTGAATCAACCGATTAATAAATTGGGGATCGTAGATGGCTACCCCACCTTGAGCCTGAGCCAGCGACTTTGCCAGCAGAGTGCCGGTAATCGCTTCTGCGCCCAGAACTGCTAATAATAATCCCCCTAAACTAACGAGTAATCCAAACCTTAAAACTTTAATCGTATCTGCCTTTTTCGGGCGGAGGTTGGGATTAGGATCTTTTAGCTGTATGCCCAAACGGGTGTAACGCCAAGCTTGATAAACACTGAAATACAGCACTAAAAGACCGCAAACTGCAAAAAAGATACTGCCACCCGTCCCTGGGCTAGCAGCGGCAGCGCCACTGGCACGCGGCTGGGCGGCGGGGATGGCAAACAAGAAAATTATGCTCGAAACAACGGCTAGGACTAACTGAACCCAGAAGCCAGCCCAGCCAGCGATCCGAAAAGAGCCAGCGATTCGCTGTAGAGCTGAAGGAACGGGAGATGAATCGAACTGTTCTCGCATAAATTGATTTTAAATCGGTTTAATTCCGGATTTATCTATAAACAGAGCGTTTTGTTGAACAAGTAATGCAATCCCAAATTTATACGGTAATCTTCCTAACCACCAGTTTGAGGCAATGGGGCAGCAAAATTCAAAGATGTTTAACCTCTGGAGAACTTTTAACCCAATGGAGCCGTCTTTCTTTCGAGAGCAGGCTTCTAATTTACTTGGCTTTGATGACGGCCTGCCATTTCCAGAGCAGCCCTCTCGAAGTGGAAGCAGCATGATGAAATTCCTGCAACCAAATCTCAGGAAGCATTTACTCTCCGTCGCTTATGCAGTTGCTTTGGTAGGTAGTTTGGCAGCCTATCAAAGGACGGTGATACCGAAACCGCTTTCGGTAGCGCAAAAACATTGGGCAGCGATCGCTACGGAAAACCCGGAGCGAACAGTCACGCAATACAGTGACAATGCCATTTTAATGCGCTCCTATGGTGTTCTGGACGAAGTCTATCAGGGGAAATCCATCTACCCAGCCTGGGAAGAATTCTTCTCAAAGTACAAAATCCAAGATTTCCAGGTTGTTAAACAACAGCAACGCGATCGCGCTGTCGAAGCAGTCATCACGATCTATGCCAAGTCTAAGCACGGAACCCCTGTTGTTTTGTCGCTT
The DNA here is from genome assembly GCF_039961835.1 of Trichocoleus sp. ST-U1. Classification (NCBI taxonomy): domain Bacteria; kingdom Bacillati; phylum Cyanobacteriota; class Cyanophyceae; order Leptolyngbyales; family Trichocoleusaceae; genus Trichocoleus; species Trichocoleus sp. ST-U1. The sequence goes on along the minus strand of NZ_JAMPJZ010000005.1, from coordinate 68,435 downwards.
TCCTACCAGGTGCAATTTGATAAGGATGGCAAAATCATCCGTGAAGTCTGGCAGGCCAACCCAGAATTGAGTGTCTAAAATTGATGGTATCGTTCTGTCATTTTGCCAGCTGACATCACGCGCTGCTTTTGATCGTTCGCGGTCTTAATACACCAGTGATAGCAGCCTTGTTTGGGGTGTGTTTTCTGATTGATAAAGGCATCGTTAGATTGGGGAAACCGATCCTAATCCAATTTATTTGGCTGGGAGTTCAGTGAATTATGCAGATGAAATTTGAGGATATTTATCAGTTTTTTCAAGACCCTCCTCCCACTTATCTCAACAAGGAACTAGCGGTGTGTTATGTCCTTTCAGTTTTGATGAGCGGAGAATCCTATGGAACAGAACTCATCGGGCGACTAGAGAGTGAATATCCTACCTATCGGCTTTCTGATACCGTCTTATACAGCGCCTTAAAATTTCTGGAAGACCAAGCCGCTATCACAGGGTATTGGAAAAAAGTGGAAGGCAGAGGAAGACCTCGTCGAATGTATCAAATTCGCCCAGAGTGTCTGGAACAGGCTCATGACCTAGCTCGCCTTTGGGATGAATACACAATGAGAGAATCTCAAGCCATCTGAGCCAATCCCAAAGAAGCTCTCTTGCGATAGGCTATAGGTTATAGGCGATCTTGTATCTCTTGGACAAGAGCCTATTTTCCATTGTCCTATCTAAAAATTCGTGAATACGACAATTCTCTTTTCAACATTTCTGCTAACACTGTTGTTAGCAGTCGGTCTATTTTTCTTTATTCGAGCCTCCGCTAAGGATCGAACGCAACAAGTGAAACTGATTGCGGAGCAACCAGAAGAATCAATTTTAATTCAATTGCAACAATATTTCGATCGGCGTGCTTACCGGATTGCGGCGGTGGATGCAAAGCAAAATCAAGTTACATTCCAAGGCTTTGTCCGCCCCAGCTGGTTTTTGGCAATTTTTCTGAGCTTATTAGCTTTTTGTGGCTTTCTTTGTTTGGCGTTAGTTTTAGCAATTTTATTTCCCCCATTCGCTAAAATCTTTCTAGGTTTGGTTCTCCTTTCACCAGCCGCTGGCGTTTTTTACTGGAAAAAAGCTGGACGCAGCGAACAAGTTTCCCTGAAGGTGGAAACATTTGCAGGTGTCGAAAAAGAGACCAGAAGTTTAATAACTGTCATCGCCCATCGTGATGAATTGGCTCAATTGCAACAGGAACTCCAATTAAAGCCTTGCGAATGACAACTCTCTCGCTGAAAACCTTAAAAAATTCCAAAACCTGGTCAGTTTGTGAATCCAAAAGAATTTTAATTATGAGGAAAAATTCAAAATTCCCCCTATAAAACAATAGGGGCGGTTCGCGAACCGCCCCTATAACCGAGTTTTCACGTTTAATGCCTAAAACTTCAGCTGCTACGAACAGCGGCGAGGGTAGGCTTTTCCACAGGATTGTCGATTATCCTAAGGCTAGGAAACAGAAAATGATTTTCTTCAACATATTGGGCACCAAATAGCCCCTTTTCCGCCCAAAAGTACCGATCTGTGGTGTGTTCGTTCCGCTTCACGAGCAGCAAAGCAGGCGGAAGGATTCCTTCGGTTTGAATAAACTTTCGCGCGGCGGTGACTGGTTTATCTTCGCCACTTTCAATACTATACTGAGGGACATGCTCTAAAATTCTACGTCCTTCCTGGCGACGGCGACTTTTCCGCTTGCGTCTTCTAGCCAACCTCCTTACCTCCCCTTTAATTCTGACAGTTGTAATGATAGATACAAAAACCGTCGCAAGTATATCGGTTTGAGTTCAAAATATCAACCGCTTTTTACCGATTGATACAAACATTACAGCCCTCAGAAATTAAAATCGACAGCAGCAGAACGGGCAATAGACGCTATATATGCAAGCTTGTCTAAACTTGAGCCTAGATATAGCGTATAAAGGGCTATATTTATTCGACCTTGACAAAATTTAGCCAGTTTGGAAGCAGTTTTGTAACCAAACTATCATGAAAGCTCGCTAAAATTTTTGTAATAAAAAGAAACAAAAATGAGGTCTTTGCACGACCTTTGCCGCTTCAGCGCAATTGCGTGTCAGGATCGACGGAAGAAAACCCGATCCGATAAATGCAATTTTCCTCGCTGTCAAGTACCCAAGTATAAGCGAATGTGTCTATGTCTACCAGTTCAGAATTTATAACTTTGTGCCAATCACAAGTAGCACTATTAACTCAAGGACTGGAAGCTGCCTTGAGTGTTGTGTATTTAACGGAAGAACTGGTAGAGGGCGTCCCAACTAAGCTAAGGCCGGTTGTTGCTTACCCACAGACAGCGGTGGAATGGGAAACGGATGAGATTTCGGCTTTGGGATTTTCCGATCGACCGTTGGCATCCATTCCTCGGTTATTGTCAGCGGCATCTCCGGTTTCTCAGGAGTCCGATGCGGTTTCTGAGACGGGTTCAACGGAATCGGCGGCTGAAGTCGGGAAAGAAGAAACGATTGATGAATTGCAGGCAAAGGCGGGGACATCGCCCCTCCAGCGATCGCTCTTCGCCGATGCTGACCTGAGTAGCTCCTCGCGCCAAATTGTGGTGCCTTTGTTGCATGAAGGTGTGGTGATGGGGTTGCTGGTGACAGCTCGTGAAGATAGACCTTGGAACCAGCGAGAACGAACCGCGATTGAACGGATTGCCGATACACTGGCGAGCGCTTGTATTCTGGATCGGCGTTCCCAATGGTTTGAGCAGCAACTGAGTCAGCAACGTCATCTTCAGGCTCAACAGCGCGATCTCATGGACGATCTGATACATCAGTTTCGCAATCCCATGACCGCCTTACGGACGTTTGGCAAGTTGCTCCTCAGACGATTGGTACCCGGAGATGCGAACCGCGAAGTTGCCAACAGCATCGTGCGTGAAAGCGATCGCTTGCAAGAGTTGCTTCTACAGTTCGATCGGGCAGTGGATATGGACGAAGGAGAGTTAGTGCCTTTGTACGGGCAAATCGCGGATCGTTCTTACGATGCAGTTCCCGTGCCGATTGCCCCGTCTTGTCCGCTTCCCCCAAAAGATGAGGATTTAGGAAATCTCTACTCTCCCTTAGGATTGGAGCCTCAGACAATTCCGACGAGAGCGCTGGCGTTGGAATCCTGCTCGGTGGCGAAAGTTTTGGAACCGCTAGTGGTGACATCCAGCGCGATCGCCCAAGAAAAAAATCTGGATTTATTGGCAGAAATTCCTCCGAATTTGCCGCCAGTACAAGCCAATGCCAAAGTGCTGCGCGAAGTGTTAAGCAATCTGATTGACAATGCTTTGAAGTATACCCCGGCGGGTGGGCAAGTTTACATTCAGGCAGGAAATCGACGACATACTTCTCAAGGAGATTTTCAGGCGATCGCAATTAGCGATACTGGCCCTGGCATTCCCGTGCAAGATAAAGAACATTTGTTTGAGCGACATTACCGAGGCGTTCAGGCAGAAACTGAGATTCCGGGGAGTGGATTGGGTTTAGCGATCGCGAGAGATTTAGTAGAACAAATGCAGGGCGAAATTGAAGTCATTAGCCCCGCCGAACGCAACTGGCTCGATCGCAGTATTCCCCACACTCAAGGACCCGGAACGACCTTTATTGTCTGGTTACTAACTGAAGCCTTAAAGGGCGAAGATGAAGTTTGATAAGTTGCTCTTACATTTATTTGTATTTGAGCTGGTAATGGGTAATCCGATTACTTATCTAGGGCGATCGGTCTGCATGGTATAGCACTCATCAATGATTCGTGAAAACGAGATGCCCGACTTCCTGGAGAAGTTGGGCATCTGAACTGCTGGCATCTCACAACTTAAATAGGATTGTGATAAGACGCCATTTAGAATTAAAAACCCGATTTCTTCTAGAAACCGGGTTTAGAAAATACTTATTTCTTTGTGCCTATCTGCTTAAAGAATGAAGCAATCAGCAGTCAACTAGAATTGCACGCTTCATTCTGCAAATATTACTGCTCTAGCACTAACTCGTCATTTAACCGCAGATTCAGATCCGTATCCGGATCAATCGCAATCAGATCCACTCTATCCCGACCGAGGAACAGTCCGATGAGTCCACCAATTCCCAGACCGCCCAAGACTTCTTCGGTAGCGATCGCTTTGTCACCCGTCACAGCAGAAACCGCAGCAGCAGCAGCAGCACCTAATGCGGCATTCTTGAGGATACCACCAACGCTAGTACCTTTAGTAACGGATTCGGTTTTGGTAATGGTTTGAGAAGTAGCATCGATAGCCACCCGTTGACCGTTCGTGAAAACCAGTTCCTTCGCTACAAACTGAGAGCCTCCCTGAGCCGGTTGCAGTTCACCGACCACTTGGCTGCCAGAGGGGATTAGCACCGTTCCATCAGATGTGGTGATATTTGCTGCTACCGTTAGCGTCAGCGGTGCTCTTTCGTCCTTTGTAACCAGAATTTTTTCTTTCTCGTACCTAACTGGAATAGTGGTTCCAGCCGGAATCGCGACTGTCGTGTCCTCTGGCGGTGTGTCGTTGAGAGAGACAATATAGGGCGAGTTAATTGCCGCTACTTGTCCAGAACTCACCAATGCCTGATAGATGAAAGCTGCTACCTCCGCTCTGGTGGCATTCCGAGTTGGATTCAGCGTCTGGAGAGTCGGATAGTTCACCACAATGCTCTTTTCTGTTGCCGCAGCAATGCTACTGCGAGCATAGGTAGAGATGGAAGAAGCATCGTTATACACTTGCAAATCAGCCGATACGGGATTGCTGGCAGTGTAATTCAAGCCATTCGCCAAGGAAACTAGAACTTGTTCGCGGGGAATATTTTGTGTAGGTCTAAAGACGTTACCGGGATAACCCGACAAAAATCCCATTTCGTAAGCTTCACGAATAGCCGAGTATGCCCAGTAGGTCGATGAAAGATCCACAAAATTAACAGCATTGCGGATTTTATTCTTGTTGAAGGCCTTACGAACCATCGCCGCGAATTGGGCACGAGTCACCGGATCGTTGGGTCGAAACGTACCATCAGGGAACCCGGCAATTACATCACGTTGTGCCAGTTCTTGAATAAAACTAGCAGCCCAGTAGCTTGAGGATACATCACTAAAATTGATAGCTTGAGCAACAGCTGGTGCCGGTGACATAATTGTTTCTACTAGGGGAGCCATCGAACCTGCCGACATTCCCAGCATTAGTAGTAAAGCTGTTCCAGATTTCAAGCGCTTTAAGTTAGACATTGAGAACTTCTCCACTTTTCGCATTCCTTTGATTATTTAGACCTAAGATTACCTGATAGGTTCCTAGAAATTTCAATCTCAACAAATTTATTTACTGCCGTGACAGATTATAGAGATATAGACAGTTTCAGCGGAAAGTTCTGGACTGCCTAAGAAGGAAAGACGCATATTTTGCAAAAATAGTTGCTTGTTGTAGAAAAAATTGGCTTCCGGAGCCTCTAGAAGCCGATCACAATATAGATTGGGAATGCAAAAAAAAGGCACGCTATGTGTAGCGTGCCCTAACTTGTGGAATGATGATGTCAAAATTCGGGTCTTTATCTATTAGTCTTAAAGCTAGTTCTGATGGTCAACCCACCGACGGTAGAGTTTTTGAATCGCTTTGAGGACAGGACTAGGGGCTGACTTCTGAGAGGCACTGTTGGGATCTAGAAGCTGTAATCGAGTCAGGAGTTTAGCTTCCTCAATCGCTACCTCGCCATCGCTATAAATTAAAGCGCTGAGGGCTTCGATGAGGCGCTGGTAATCGTCGGTGCTGGGGCGATCGCCTAAATAATCTTGCACCCAATTGTAGACCTCGCTTGGGCTTACAGCTACGAGTTCATACAACAAAGGCTGAATCTCTGGATCGTCAGCAATGCCCTTTTCCTTCGCCACTCGCTGAAGATATTGCCGTTCCTCTGACTGAATTTTGCCATCAATCCAAGCTGCGCCGATGAGAATTTTAACAAGCTGTTTAACACTAGAATTGGCTACCATTGGCTTTTTCCTTATTTCCCCTAACAGATTAATCCATCAGCAGATTTCTGCAACCACAACTACCATAGAGGTTTAGCTATTTTTCTTCTGTAGCCGCACCATAAAGAATCCATCCATTTGATGCCGGTGGGGCCAGACTTCGATCCATCCAGCAGGGGTAGTATAAGCTGCCGCTGGTGAATTGGGGTTGGGGGGCAAAATCTGCCACTGGGGGTAACGCTCTAAAAAAGCGCGAACAACACCTTCATTCTCCAATGGATGCAAGGTACAAGTTGCATAAACCAGAATGCCATTCGGTTTAACCCAGGTAGCCACTCGATCTAATAGTTCGCCTTGCAGAATTGAAAGTTCCTGAACTGTCTGTAGAGTTTGCCGCCAACGGGCGTCAGCATGACGATGTAGCGTCCCCAGTCCAGAGCAGGGGGCATCGAGTAATACCCTATCAGCTTGATTAATAAACTGGGGTAGGTTGCGGCTGTCCCCCTCCTGAATTTGAATCGAGTGCAAACTTAACCGTTTGGCATTTTCTTGCAGTTTCCGGAGACGGGAAGCAGTCTTGTCACACGCCCAAACAGTTCCCCGATCTTCCATCAATTCTGCGATGTGCGTTGTCTTTCCCCCTGGTGCTGCACAGGCATCAATGACTACTTCGCCCGGTTGGGGATCTAGCAGATAACTGACTAGCTGGGCACTACTATCTTGTACCGTCCACCAACCTTCGCTAAAACCAGGTAAATTTTGAATTGCACCTGTGCCACCAGTTAGCCTCAAAGCTTGCGGTAGATGGGGCACGCGACTCACTGAGATATCCGCAGCTTGCAGTGCTGCCTCAACTTTCTCTATCTCAGCGCGAAGGAGATTGACCCGCAAGTCAATTGCTGGGGTTTGGTTCATCCATTCACACAGCTGTTCCGTTTCTTCTAAACCCAGACGTTCTAGCCATACTTCAATAATCCAGTCGGGATAGCTGTGTAAGATGCCTAATCGTTCAACTGGGTTTTTTGGCAGATGTAGCGGGTCAGATTCTAAGTTCTGAACTTCCCCTCCCCGGTTCCCCTGCTTTTTGCCTTCCGCTAGACGAATATACTGTCGCAATAGACCATTGACAAAGCCGGAAAGCCCAGAAAATCCGTTTTCTTTGGCTAATTGCACGGTAGTATTCACAGCTGCCGACACAGGAATTCGGTCTTGATAACGAAGTTGATATAAGCCTAGATGCAGAATTGCTCGGAGGTCTAGGGGTTGTTGGTGGGCTTTCTTTTTACCTAGATGGTCGATGAGTGCATCGAGCGATCGCTGTCTTCTCACACTCCCATAAACTAACTCTGTCACTAACCGCCGATCGGTAGCACTTAAGTCTGCTTGGCGCAGCAGTCGGTCGAGTGCTACGTCAGCAAAAGCGCCTTTACGGTGGACATCTCGAAGTGCCAGAAATGCTATTTGACGAGGATTTTGCATACTAAATAGTATGCGTTAGCAGATACATTTGGAAGCATTGCTGTCTCACTTTGACTCAGCCGGTTTCTCTTTATGTTTTCATTAAAACAACGATTTACACGTTCCCTTCAACTGTCTGTGTCACTCTCTTGATTGTCCCAGCGACCGCCACAAGGCTTCAGGAGACGCAGAAAACTCCTGTTAGCCTTTCAAACCCCATTTTTTCTCAGACAGAACGTCTCTGCTTTTTCTGGAAACAACTCACAAGGGCTTGTTTCCACTTAATGTCACTCCAAGTATTGACACACCACCTCACCAGTTTTCTGCTGACGGCTTTCTACAGTAGAGAACGTAAGTAATTAGTCATTCATCCATCTCAGAAACAAAATGTACCGCATCCGTAAATCAGCTTTATTTTCTTTTTGCTTGTTATTAATAGTTTCGGGTATCAGTGCTTGTGACACTCAAGTTACAGATGCCGCACCCTCCTCAGAAACACCCAAAGTCGTAACCGAATCATCAACCAAACCCTCGACCGAACCAACTCAGCCCCAATCAAGCTTAGAGGTATCTTCTTCAGAAAAAACCGCTCAAACTAAACAAGCTGTTCAAAGCAGCTTCGAGCCGGTGAAAGCAACTCCAAAAAAGGTAAAAGTCTTTTTTCCTAAAAACCCCCAAAGCGGGCAAGATTTCACTTATGTTGAGCCAGTTTGGCGAACAACAAACAGTCCGAGTACAGCCCAGTTTGCCATTGAGCAATTAATCGCAGGGCCTACAAGTCAGGAAAAAGCTCGTGGTTTAATCGACCCTATTGAATTCAAGGGCAGTTCCAACTGCGGCAAAGATTTTACGATTTCCATCACGAATGGAATTGCTAAACTGAAATTCTGTAAGTCGGTAATTTCAGGAGGTACTGGAGATGATGCTCGTCAAAAATTCTCTATTAATACCACCCTTAAGCAATTTCCAACTGTCAACTCAGTTATTATTCTGGATAGAAACGGCAAATGCTTAAACGATCAAAGTGGCGAGAATACTTGTCTAAAGAAAGCCGAAAAACTGACAACTGAATCGGGGCTATCGATTGACGGACTTGGGTCAGTTAAAATTAACATGACTGTTGCTGAGGCATCAGGCGTTGCTGGGACTCCAATCGTGCCATCCCGGCAAAATCCCAATCGCGTCTGTGACTATTACAAGCCAGCAAATGGGCCTGAGGGTGTTACTTTCATGGTCACTCAAGGTCGTATCGCTACGGTAGAAGTTGAAACCAATAAAATTACCACTGTTCATGGTATCAAAGTTGACGATACAGAAAGCACGATTAAGTCTGCCTATCCCGGACAAATTCAGGTAAGTCGTCTTCTCAACAGCGAAAAAGGTAAAGCCTGGGTCGTTCAACCAAGCAGCTTTGCTAACAAAGACTTCCGTCTCGTTTTTGTCTCTCCGAATGGCGAGACTGTATCGCGCATGATTGCTGGTAAAGTTCCAGAAGTTAATTATGCAGAAGGCTGTCTTGATGTTCGCCCTGGTTGATAGGGTTTTAGTGTAAATTTGTTAACCCAGCTACCAAAACTAGCTGGGTTTCGCGTTTTAGTGGAAGGTGGGAGAGCGATCGCGCTTTTTCCCATCTGCCAAAAGTAAAGATTTAAGAAGTTGAACCGCGAAGATGCTGAAGATGCTAAGGACGCGAAGGAAGAGAAATAAAGAGCGATCGCGCTTCCATTTTTCTCCATCTGCGCCTAGCTGAGATAATTCAGTTTTTGTAAAACTCTAGCGCTATATCAGCAAAAACCCTCTGATGAACTGACCAGAGGGCTAAAAAGGCTAATTATTAAGGAATATTGAACTTACTGAATAACTAAGGTTTGTAAATTCTACCATTAGGCATCTTTGCCCCAGTTAGGTCAGCTCCTGTCAAGTCCACCCCACCTAATTTGGCCCCTTGAAGATTCGCTCCCATCATGTTTGCCTTGCTGAAATTTACTCCGTTCAGATTAGCTTCACTGAGATTATCACCAGTCAAAGCTACTTGATGTAAATCCGGTTCTAATAGCTCAAGTAAATCCTGTTTGCTCAAAATCGGCGTAGCTTGGAACCAGCCACCCCCAGTTAGGTTAGTCTTGACTAAAGCTACTAAGTCTTGCTTGCTCAACTTGATCCCACTCAAGTCTACGCCGCTAAGGTTGACTCCTTTCAGGTTGGCTCCAGTTAGAGTTGCCCCACTGAAATCTGCGCCACTCAGATTAGCTCCACTAAGTTTGGCTTGAGTAAGATTCGCTCCGCTAAGATTTGCCTCTGTCAAATTTTTACCCTGTAGGTTTGTGTCTGTCAGGTCTTTTTCACTGCGGGTTTTACCTTCAGATTTTACTAATACTGTTCCTCGATCTCCTTTCTGATCGCAACCAGTGACAATCCAACCACTGCAATCATCGGCTCTAGCCTGCTCAGGCGAGCTTATCATGCCGACAATCAGAAGCAATGTAACTAGGCAAACCGAAATTAGTTTTTTGGCGGGTTGAAAAAACATGTCTTGCATGGCAGTTCTTCTATGGAGCTGGTGTTGAACAAAACTGGCAAAAAGCTGTGAATCTTGGCTGGCAACCTCTAAAGTATTGTGGGAGGAGCCACCTTAGTTTAAAAGCCGAAACTTAATAATGACCTCAGTAGATTCCGCAAACCATAAAAAAGCCAAAGCCCTCAAACCCTCTAGCCGTCGCCCTGCTAAAGAACTCTGTAGCGAGTGTGGGCTATGCGACACATACTATATTCACTATGTCAAGGAAGCGTGTGCATTTCTTAATCAGCAGATAGCGGAACTAGAAGAAGAAATCCACGGAAGAAGCCGCAATCTGGATAATGCCGATGATTGGTATTTTGGGGTTAGTCAAGAGATGATGGCGGCGCGTAAAACTGAGCCAATCGAGGGGGCGCAGTGGACGGGAATTGTCAGCACCATTGCCATTGAAATGCTCAATCGCGGCATGGTTGAGGGCGTTGTCTGCGTCCAGAATACTAAGGAAGATAGATTTCAGCCGATGCCGATAATCGCTCGCACGCCAGAAGAAATTCTGGCAGCGCGGGTGAATAAACCAACGCTGTCGCCTAATCTTTCCGTTTTGGAGCAAATCGAGCAATCTGGGATGAAGCGGCTGTTGGTAATTGGTGTTGGTTGCCAAATTCAAGCATTACGAGCCGTTGAGAAGGAACTGGGATTAGAAAAGCTTTACGTTTTGGGTACGCCCTGTGTCGATAATGTTAACCGCGCCGGGTTGAAAAAATTCTTGGAAACCACTAGCCGTTCCCCGGATACAGTGGTGCATTACGAGTTTATGCAAGATTTCCGGGTTCACTTCAAGCATGAAGATGGCTCTACGGAAATGGTGCCTTTCTTTGGACTGAAGACAAACCAGTTAAAGGATGTTTTCGCTCCTTCTTGTATGAGCTGCTTTGATTATGTGAATTCTCTGGCAGATTTAGTCGTAGGTTATATGGGCGCACCCTTTGGCTGGCAGTGGATTGTGGTGCGGAATGACACTGGCAAAGAAATGCTGGATTTGGTGCAAGATCAGATAGACACGCAGCCAGTGATGTCCCACGGAAACCGCAAAGAAGCGGTACAACAAAGTATTCCCGCTTACGATAAAGGCGTTACTCTCCCGATGTGGGCGGCAAAGCTGATGGGAGTCGTGATTGAAAAAATTGGCCCCAAAGGTTTAGAGTATGCCCGTTTCTCAATTGATTCCCACTTCACCCGCAATTATTTGTATGTGAAGCGCAATCACCCGGAGAAGTTAGAGGCGCACGTACCAGAATATGCCAAGCGAATTGTCGGGCAGTATAAATTGCCGGAATCTTGAAGGTTTCGCGCCAAGACGCAAAAGCGCAAAGTTTTTCTTGGCGTCTTGGTGCGAAATTATTCTAAGCTGGCCCCACAGCTTCAATTGCGGCTTCTAGCGCGATCGCTACATGAGTCCAATGGGTTCCCCCTTGAGAAAATACAACGTATGGCTCTCGCAGCGGCCCATCGGATGACAATTCAGAGGTGCTGCCTTCAATAAACGTACCTCCAGCCATCACGAGCTGGCTCTCATATCCCGGCATATCACCGGGTATGGGATCGACATAGGAATCGATAGGCGAGTGCTGTTGAATGGCTCGACAAAAGGCAATCATCTTCTCACGCGAACCCAATTTGATGGCTTGAATCACGTCTCGACGGGGTGCCATTGGTAAAGGATTCACTGCATAACCCAGCCGATCGAAAACGTAAGCCGTCAGGTGATTTCCTTTCATGGCTTCCCCGACCATTTGCGGTGCGAGGAACAATCCTTGGAACATCAGGCGATGTTGATCGAAACTGGCACCGCCACTACTACCAATCCCGGGTGCAGTCAAACGACAGGCAGCGGCTTCTACTAAGTCTGCCCGCCCCGCAACATAGCCGCCAGCGGTTACGATAGTACCACCAGGATTTTTAATCAAAGAACCAGCCATTAGATCGGCACCGATAGCGGTGGGTTCCTGTTCTTCAATAAATTCCCCGTAACAATTATCGACAAAGCAAACTGTGTTGGGATTTTGTTGTTTAACCAGGAAAACAATTTTTTCGATGTCGGTAATCGAAAGACTGGGACGCCAGGAATAGCCGCAGGAACGCTGGATTAAGACGAGACGGGTGCGATCGCTAACTCCTGTCGCCAGCGCTTGCCAATCAATAATTCCTTCTTCCGTAAGAGCCAATTCTTTGTAACTAACGCCAAAATCAAGTAAGGAGCCTTGGCCTTGCCCACGCAAACCAATAACTTCTTCTAGCGTGTCATAGGGGGCACCGACCACTGCCAGCATTTCATCTCCAGGACGAAGAACGCCAAATAAGGCACAGGCGATCGCATGAGTACCGGACACAAACTGCACTCGAACCGCAGCAGCTTCGGCACCCATCACGTCCGCAAATACCCGATCGAGCGTCTGACGCCCTAAATCATCGTGACCGTAGCCGGTGACACCAGCGAAATGGTGCGCCCCCACCCGATGGTGACGAAAGGCTTCCAGCACTCGTTTAAGATTTTGCTTGACTGTTGCGTCAATTGCGGAAAAAATCGGAAACAGTACCTTTTCTGCTTCCTGTAGCTGTTGAAAGCTGTTCATCAATACCTGGAGAAAGAGATTTCTTATTTATTTTAGATTTTGGAGCTTTTGGCAATGTAAAAATTTGCATTTCCAGTAAAAGCAGGGCAAACAAGCCGCCCTTACAAGACCAAGATCAAAATCCCAAATCCAATAGCAGGTTGGGCTGCACAATTTTTATCAAGGTTACTGCATGACTGTTGCGACCACAACTAAAGATCAAGAACAGGTGAGACAAGACTCGCCTCTCCGTCCTGATTGGGTCATTATTATCTACATGGCTGCGTTACACATCGCAGCGCTTTTCGCCCTATTTCCCAGTAACTTCAGTTGGGCTGCGGTTGGTGTCGCCGTCTTTTTCCACTGGGTAACGGGTGGCTTGGGAATTACGCTGGGATTTCATCGTCTGGTAACGCATCGTAGTTTCCAAACCCCTAAGTGGTTAGAATACTTCTTTGTTCTCTGCGGCACCCTTTCCTGCCAAGGAGGTCCGATTAACTGGATAGGCATACATCGCCTCCATCATTTGCACTCGGATGAAAACTTAGATCCTCATGATTCCAACAAAGGTTTTTGGTGGAGTCACATGGGCTGGATGCTTTATCAAAACCCTGCGGATACAGACATCCCTCGGGTTACTAAAGATATTTCTGGCGATCCGGTTTATCAGTTTTTACAAAAATATTTCATTCCCATTCAGGTTGTCTTAGGTTTAATTCTTTACGCCTTGGGCGGTTGGCCTTTTGTGGTTTGGGGAATTTTTGTTCGGATCGTTGCAGTGTTTCACTGCACTTGGTTTGTCAACAGTGCAACGCATAAATTTGGCTATCGCACTTACGAATCTGAGGATCGCTCGACTAATTGTTGGTGGGTGGCTTTACTCACCTATGGCGAAGGTTGGCACAACAACCACCATGCTTTTCAATATTCCGCTCGACATGGCTTAAAGTGGTGGGAAATTGACCTAACGTGGATGACCATTCAATTTCTTCAGTCGCTCGGTTTAGCCTCAAAGGTAAAACTGGTCGAAGAAAGTAAACAATAAACAGTAAAAAGGCAAAAGAAAGCGGAGAGAAGGATAAAGGATGAAGCAGTTTTTCCCTTCATCCTTCTCTCTTTTGCCTTTTTAGTTGTGTCCCTGCACGACGTGCTTAACGGTGGTAAAAGATTCTAAGCCAATCGGCCCTCGGCGATGTCCTTTTTGGTTAGACATTCCCAGAAATAAGGAGTCTCCGCCCTTGGGGTTACGCGAAAATCGGGGAGAAGAATTGAGATAGACTGAGGCACTATTAACGCCGAGAGCAAATTGGCGGCTTTCTTGATAGGATTCAGAAACTAGACAGTCGGCGTGACCGCTGCTGTATTGATTAATACAAATAATGGCTTCCTCGATACTCTCTACCAGTTTAAAAGCCACAATCTTATCAAGATAGGCTTGACTCCACTCTAATTCATCAGCTAGTTTCAAATCTGGAAATTGTGTCACCAAATCCCTATCTCCTCTGAGCTGAAACCCTTTTTCCTTTAGGCTGTTCCAAAGCATCGTCAGAGATGAAGGTTTGCAAGCCGGATGAATCAAAACCTTTTCAATCGCATTAACAGGGTCTGGCTCGCTTTGATGACTGTCTAAAATTGCGTTCCGAGCCATCTCTAAGCTACCCGTAGGCGACCAATAGAGGTAGCAGTTTCCCATCGCCGACTTCAAGACGGGTGCAGTTGAGAGCTGGATCACTTTTTGGACTAAACTAGGGCGACCATAGGGAATCACCAAATTAATGTATCGGTCTTGAATGACTAAATCCCGAATGGAAGCACCTTGCTCTGATGGTAGTAGCTCCAGACAACCCGGTGGCATACCTGCTCGTTCTAAGGCTGATTGTAAAACTTGGGCAATGACTGTATTCGAGTGACTGGCTTCACTTCCACCTCGGAGAATCAGGCTGTTGCCAGTTTTCAGACACATCCCGGCAGCGATCGCTCCTAGCTCCGGAAAGGCTTCGTAAATCAATGCAATGACTCCCAGCGGCATTAGCTGAGAGTAAGTTTGCGAGTGTTCTAGCTGATAAGTCGCGTTCATCACCCGCCGGATCGGATCGGACAACTCAGCTAACCGTTGCAAAATGTGGATGGTGGTTTGCAGCCGCTCAGGTGTCAGCTTCAGCCAATCTAAAATCAGCTCATGTGCTGCCATTTCGCGACTGGCTTCCAGATCCAGGGTGTTTGCTTCCAAAATATCGTCTAAGGATCTCTGAAGTGCCTGCGCCATCGCGGCGACAGCACGGCTGCGCTCTACTCCCTTGGTAGTTGCCAATTCCAGGGAAGCTTCATAAGCGCGACGAACAGCGTTCATTGGGTCGGGGGTCGGAGTAATATCGTTGATTGCCATTGGGCTAACGTCGGTGAGTCAGCCAGATGATCAGCGCTGGCACCAATAGCGCCAACACGCTCACCATCGCACACAGCACAATAATGATACCAGGAGGGGCGGGAGGTGAAATCTGAGCTAAGCAAAGCCCTGCGATCAGTACCACCGCAATGATTCCTAAGGAAACAGGTAGGTAGCTGTCCCCAAGCCCTGGATGAGCAGTACTCCAGCGATGACCCGTCCACCGCCACGATCGCTTGTAGGGATAGCTTGTAGACAGTTGTTCGATCGCATACCCACTCTCTTCAACCACGAAGATTTGCTGACAGCGATCGCAGCCAAACGCTTCTGTCAGCGTAATCGGTACTAAACGCCCTCTACGTCGGCATGGGCACGGGTAATCGTTATTTAAGTCAATCTTCTGATCTTTCTGAGATGGCACAAGCGCTATTTAAACAAAGATATGAAAGTGTTAACTTAAGATTTTCGGAACCGGGTTCGTCTGTTAGACTTTTTTTAGTTTGCACCTAGCAACCGCTTTTGTTCGGACTGGGTACGACTGAATGCCTTTAAAGACACAGACAATCTAGGCGAATTTTAACACTGTAAACCTTTGCCTAGAAATGCTCCGACTTATAGATAATCAGATATTTCCTCTCTACCTCTGAAGACCTACGCCTGGAGAAAGAGCTACTTCTTATATGATTTTAACCTTATATGATTTTAACCAGAAGAGCGGGTAACGCGATTCGAACGCGCGACATTCACCTTGGCAAGGTGACGCTCTACCACTGAGCTATACCCGCAAAACTTTATCTTTATCTAGATTCTCAAAATTTTCAGCATCTGTCAACTATCTTTTTTAATCATTTCATTAACCACCCAATGAAATTTGAAGTTAGCGAGAGTGGGAGCGCTTGGTGAAGCGATTTCTGCGGGGAGGCGAGGAAGGAATTCCTGACTCTGTATTTTGATGCTTTCCGGCTCCTCTTCCCTGAACTCACCCAGCTTCCGGACGCAACACCGTAGAATGAAGAAGTATGTAGTTAGTTGAATTAATTATTAATATGCCTGTTTTTGCGGCGATCGCAGTCTTAGCGCTTTTGATTGTGGTACATGAGCTGGGTCATTTCATGGCAGCTCGTCTTCAAGGAATTCACGTCAACCGCTTCTCCCTCGGTTTTGGCCCGATCCTCTGGAAGTACCAGGGACCGGAAACCGAATATGCCATCCGGGCTTTTCCCCTAGGCGGATTTGTCGGTTTCCCTGATGATGACCCCGACAGTGATATTCCTCCAGAAGACCCTAATCTATTACGCAACCGACCCATTCTCGATAGAGCCATTGTCATTAGCGCTGGTGTCATCGCCAACTTGCTATTTGCTTACTTACTGCTAGCGACTCAACTGGGTCTAGTGGGCGTTCAGGAATTTAATTATCAGCCTGGTGTCCTGGTTCCCCAAGTCGCCTCAGACGTAAGTTCTGCTGCACTCAAGGCTGGCATCAAAGCAGGAGACATTATTCTCTTAGCAGACGGTCAACCACTGAAAGCCTCCAAGGAAGCCATTCCAAAGCTTATGGAGGTGATTCAAAACAATCCCAACCAGCCGATCCCCCTGAGCGTTGAACGTCAAGGTCAAATCATTTCCCTGACCGTGACACCGCAACCCGGAAGCGACGGGAAAGGTCGAATCGGTGTCCAGCTAGCTCCTAGCGGCAAAGTAGTGCGTCGGCACCTCAAGAATCCTGTAGAAGTTTTGACCACTGCGGCTACGAAGTACCAAGAATTTGTCGTTTTAACGGCTCAGGGCTTTGTACAACTGATCAGTAACTTTGGCGAAACAGCAGATCAGGTTGCTGGGCCGGTTAAAATTGTCGAACTTGGTGCCAGTATTGCCAAGTCAGACGCGGCGAATCTGTTTCAGTTTGCTGCCTTGATCAGCATTAACCTTGCGATTATCAACATTTTGCCGCTACCGGCTCTCGATGGTGGTCAGCTAGCTTTCTTATTGATTGAAGGCTTGCGGGGTAAACCGTTGCCGACTCAAATCCAAGATGGCATTATGCAAACTGGTTTGATGTTGCTTCTGGGTTTGGGAATTTTCTTGATTGTTCGAGACACTGCTAACCTGGAGTGGGTTCAAAAACTCTTGCAATGAACGCAGTTATCTATCGTTTTTAACAATGGATAACTGACCTGTACGGGCGCAGGGTCATGCGCCCCTACCAACTAGACAATTGACGATTTATGAACATTACCCGTACATGGTCAGTTAAGCAGCAGCGTGCTTTGGAGATTTTGATTCGCCTGAAGCGATTGTATCCAGACGCACCCTGTACGCTGAACTACGAGACGCCGGTACAGTTATTGGTCGCAACCATTCTCTCCGCTCAATGTACCGATGAACGGGTGAATCAAGTAACTCCCTCCTTATTTTCTCGGTTTCCCGACGCCCCAGCTTTGGCAAACGCTGATATTGCTGAGTTGGAAACCCTGATCCGTTCAACCGGCTTTTATCGCAATAAAGCTAAAAATATTCAAGGTGCCTGCGTCCTGATTGTGGAGAAATTTAAAGGACAGGTGCCAAAACGAATGGAATTGTTGCTGGAATTACCAGGAGTAGCGCGAAAGACGGCGAATGTCGTTCTGGCTCACGCTTACGGCATCAATCAAGGCGTGACAGTGGATACTCATGTGAAGCGCCTCAGCTACCGATTGGGTTTGACAGAACATACAGACCCAGTGCGGATAGAGCGAGATTTAATGAGACTATTGCCCCTAGAGGATTGGGAAAACTGGTCAATTCGGTTGGTCTATCATGGTCGGGCAATTTGTAAAGCCAAAAATCCGGTGTGCCATGCTTGTGTCCTTGCGGATTTGTGTCCTTCTGCTAATTTGTCGCCCTCAGATTCTGTGAATATTAGCCTCGCCACATCTCCTCAAATTGTGGAAGCTTCTAATTGATACCATCCGCTAGAATGGAGAATGGTGTCTTTATTGCTGGAACAAAGTAGGATAATTCATGGCTAAAAAGAGCATGATTGAGCGGGAGAAAAAACGCCAGAAGCTGGTAGATAAGTATGCCGCTAAGCGTGAAACGTTGCAGGAAGCATTTGAGAATGCAACAACCCAACAACAGAAGCTGACGATTCATCGGCAGATACAGCAACTGCCGCGCAACAGTGCGCCCACACGACTGCGGAATCGCTGCTGGGTGACTGGGCGTCCTAGAGGCGTATACCGGGATTTTGGTCTGTCTCGCAACGTTATGCGGGAATGGGCACACCAAGGCCTGTTGCCGGGAGTTGTCAAGTCTAGCTGGTAGTCTTTAGTCTTTAGTCTTTAGTCTTTAGTTGATTGCGTTTGACCAATGACTATTGACTATTGACTATTGACCGCAACAGCGGTCGATGCCAAGACTGTCTAAGAGCAATTCACTGACCGCATTCGCGATCGCAAACTCGCTATAAAAACTTCTGGAAAAATCAAACGCCTGCATCTCTGTCAGAATGGCAATCACCAGGGAACCCAGGTCGTTTTCCCCTTCCATCCGCTGGCGGACATAAATCTGGGAAGCTCGTTGGGCAATCTCTTGATTGACAGCCTCTGGAATAAACTCTTCATCGAGCCACTTGTGTAATGCGCTTTGCAGCCATTTGCCCTCCTGTTGAGGATCTTCGGCTGGTGGTAAGGTGATCGGTGGGATGGGTTGAGACATTTTCACGTATCAGCTTTTCGCTTCTCAGCTTTTAAATTTCAGATGCCGACTCAATGATTCTAAAAGTTGGGGCAGTATTTTAGATATTAAGGTGGTATCTCATCAGGACATCTATGCAGCCATTTGTGGCTGTCAGAGATATACATAGATCGGATAATACGTCATTAACCCGCTTGGATTGAGTGCATGGAGTTTGATATTCCCACCATTATTCAGGGGTATGCCCAAGGCTACTTCCTGATGGCGGATGACGACAATGGCTTGGGATGGTATTCCAGTCGTCAGAGAACACTCGTTCCCCTCGATGAGCAGTTTCGCTACCCGAAGTCACTGCGGCGTGTTCTCAACCAAGAACGCTTTACTGTTGCCGTCAATCGGGATTTCCAGGGTGTAGTGGCTGGGTGTGCGGATCGAGAAACAACGTGGATCTCCCCAGAACTCCAAGAGATTTATTTGGCACTCTATGAAGAGGGTTGGGCTTATAGCTTCGAGACTTGGCAAGGAGAGGAACTGGCTGGGGGAATTTTAGGACTTGTCATCGGGGGCGCGTTTATTGGGGAATCTATGTTCTACCGGATTCCAGAGGGGTCCAAGGTGGCAATGGTGAAGTTGGTGGAAAGATTGCGATCGCGCAATTTTGCTTTCTTTGACGCCCAAATGATGAATCCCCATTTAGAGCGCTTTGGTGCCTACATCATTGACGATTCACAATATCAAGTCCTGTTACGGAAAGCGTTGCAGCGTCGGTGTTCTTTAGTATAGCCGCAGCCAGCGGGTGTGTCCTACCGAGCAAAACTTTTATCGAATCATGAGCAGGCTAAAACTTGTCAAAGACTTGAAATTCTGGTTGATAGCGATCGCGGCAGGCTTAATTACAATTCATCTTACTTTGACTTGGAGGAGTGGCAATACTGAATTGCTGAGTACAAGCTTCTTATTTTGGGCTGCGGTATCATCTCTACTTTGGCAGAAACGGGACGGATTAGAGCTGAAAAGCGACGCTTTTTCTAGCATTTTTGGGTTCGCACTGATTAGTTTGGTACTTTTTAAAAGTCTTTACCCCGGCTATGGTTTTACCCTTCATGTTACACCTTTAATTTCAATGCTGGGCTTGGGTTTAATTGCCTCTGGGGTTAAAGGATTAAAGCAGTATTGGCGGGAATTGCTACTCCTGGCTTTTTTCGTCTTAAATCAAGAATTAATATTGAAAGTTTTCAATGTATCTTTATTAACCGCTAAACTTACATCTGTTATTCTTTGGTTTTTAGGATTCCCCGTTGTGCAGCAAGGGGAGATTTTAAGTTTGCCAACTGGGTCTGTACAAATTGGCGGAGCTTGTGCCGGTGTAGGTACTATCCTTCAGCTATTGGGGTTAGCTTTAGTTGTTTTACTCATTTTTCCAACTAAATTAAAGGAAAAGATTTTATTACCATTCGTTGCTGTCATCGTAGCCTTTACGCTAAATGGGATACGGGTGGCTTTGATGACGGTTTTGGCAGGGTTATCAAATAAAGAAGCTTTTGAATATTGGCATCTTGGTGATGGTTCTGTAATCTTTTCTATGATTTCTGTATTTATTTTCGGATTAATTTGTCGATTTTGGCTGTTAAAAGCAGGTAGCGAGAAGGAGAATTCTGTAGAATTTTAATTGCAGCTATAGCAGTCCTGTAATGATGTGTGAAAGCAAGATCCCCGACAACTCTTACGAAGTCGGGGATCGGAAAGATTGGAATCCCACAACTAAAACAGGATCGCTATATTTTTGGCTGCTGAAGCTTAATGTAGCGGTAAAAAAGTGAACTGGGATTAATTTCGAGGCGGAGTGCTTTTCAAACCCTTCAACCGCTTCCAGGCAAAGTACATCCCCAGCATGAGAACAGCTAAAATGTTGCCTAAGATTTGGCTGGGTTCGGGTACTGGATCAGGGGCTGAGGATTGAGTAGATGGCTGTGCTGGGCTAGATAGCGGCACGCTGTTGGCTGCTGACGGTGCTGGCTGGGAAAAGGGCACTTTGCTAGCTACAGGTTTGGTAGCTACTAGCGCTGGCTGGGAAAAGGGCATTTTGCTAGCAGTAGGTTTGCTAGCTACTAACGCTTTACTAGGTGGTGGCGCTTGGCTGAGTAGCGGCACGTTACCGTTTTGCCGAGACGTTGCTTCGGCGTTCATACCCTCTGGCGTTTCTACCGGCACTTGCACCTGCTGAGTTTTCTTGGGATCGACTCGCACTTCTTCCGTGACAGCGACAAAGGAGGTGTATTGCGACAACAACCGATAAGCTAGCGCGGTATCAGTAACGGCTTTGACATTATTTGGGTTTTCACCAGCATAGATTTCATTCATCAAATCTTTAATCCGGGCGCGTCCCCAAAGTTGAGCGATCGCGCTATTGCCACCGCCGTCAAATTCAATCGGTAACTTCTTCTCATAGCGTTTGCCACCCGCGACGATTCCAGTAATTCGCAAAGTTCCCTTAGCGCGATCGCCTTTGCGTCCAAACAACACCAAAGGCTGATTGGCAAACAAATCAGGGGGTTTGGTCGGATAGATTTGCGGTGCTTTTCCACTCCCTTCCCAGTTCACTTCAATATTCGTTAGTACGGGATTATTGATTTGTTGGGAGAACTTTTCGACAACTTTTTGGGCGGATTCCCTAGGGGGAACGACTTCTGAAGTGCCCCGTCCTTCCTCTGCCAAACGATCGATCAAGAAGCGGTTCACTGAAGAACCAACACCGAAACTATAAAGACGATTTCCCGGCTTCAGCCGCTTTTTAATTTCTGCGATCGCTTGCTGGTCTTGATCGATCAAACCGTCAGTAATCAAGACAATACTCCGCAGGCGTCCTTCTGGCGCGGCGGGGAAATTCAACACAGTTTGAATGCCATTAAATAACTCGGTGCCACCGTTAGCATCTAGGCGATTGATATAATTTAGGGCTTTCTCACGGTTTTGCGGCGTATTCGGTAAAGGTATAGGAGATAGCTGCGTCGCGCTATCGGAAAAATCAACAACATTAAAGGTATCGCCGGGGTTGAGTCCATTGATAAACCGGCGCATCAGTTCCTTTGATTGCTCAATTGGCGGTCCACTTTGAGAGCCAGAAGTATCCATGAGAAATACCACATCTTTGGGTACAATCTCATTACTTTGATATTCCACGGCTGGAATTAAATAGGTGGCAAAGTGACCGCCGCGTTCATCCGCCTCTGATAATACTGTGGACTGGGTTTGGGCACTCGATACCTGATAACGTAAAATCAGGTCTTTATTCGGAATTGCGTTTTCCTTGCTCAATTCAACCCGCATGATGCGACCATCTTGAGTGGTACGGATTTGATGAGAAGGCGATCGCACTTCTTTGACTGGCACCCCGGCTTCTATTTCTACTGTTACGCCAATATCTTGCCCAGAACGGCTTCCGGCTGGTAACGTCGGCGGATTTATCTGCGAAGTGTCGGTAAGGTTTGTATTGCCTTGATTATTCGTTGAATTTCCTGAGCTGTAACGTGGTCCTACCACCATTGGGAAGACAAATTCATAGTTACCTTTTTCAAACTTCAGGCTTTCACTGTAGCGAATTGTGACATCGATTTTTTCGCCTGGTTTGATGTTAGCCAAGGACTGAGTAAAAATATTGTCTCGTTCTTGGTCTAATAATGCAGCAGTTTTTCCTTCTTGTTTGGCTTGTTCGTAAATTTGCTTTGCTTCTTCGCGTTTTTTGATGACGCCTCGGATGATGCGATCGCCTACTTTTATTTCCATGTCATCCACTGCCGCTTCATCGGGGAGTGGAAATTTATAGACAGCTTCTAAGGGATTATTAAAGGGATTTTCAAAGGTCTGCGTTACCTCCACCCGCGACACATTCCCTGTAACTTTCGCTACCACTTCCGTATGTTTCAACGGAAACACTTGCTGCTGTCCATCCACAATGGCGAATAAGCTGCCTTCCGTCAGAGATGGTTGTTTCTCAATTTGCTGAGTCACCATCTCTACCACAGGCGAAGCTAAGTACCGCACTCCCGCATATCCAAACAATAGGAAGGCACCGGCTATCAGCCATTTTTTCTTAGAATTACGTTTAGTAGTTGGGAGCGATCGCCCATTCAAATCTTGCAACACTTCATCTGCTGATTGATAGCGCCGCTTCGTACCTGTTTGCAGCATTTTGTCGAGAATGCTACCGAACTGTTTACTTACTGGTGTCTTTAGAAAATGTCGCCAAACCCAGGTATCTTCACTCGTATCGCTCAGATCGAAAGGAGGAATTTGAGTGAGCAAATGGATACAAGTAACACCCAAACTATACACATCGCTGGCAAAAATCGCTTTCCCTTTTACTTGTTCGGGAGCCGTATACGCAGCAGAACCGATGACCGTTCCGGTTCTGCCTAGCATCGTCTCAGTCGCATACTTTGCTGCGCCAAAATCGACTAACACGAGTTTGCCATCTCGACGGTTGCGGATGATATTTTCGGGTTTAATATCCCGGTGAATCATCTGTTGACTGTGGACAAATTGCAACACTGGCAGCAAACTTTGCAGGAGTTGCCGAATTTCTACTTCTTTAAACGGCCCTTTTTTGGTTAATTCTTGAGCTAAGTTTTCTCCATCGATAAACTGTTGCACTAAATACTGATGGTCATCTTGCTCAAAATATGCCAGCAGTTCGGGAATTTGATGATGTTTCCCAACAACCTCTAAGCGAGTTGCCTCTTGACGGAATAACTCTGCTGCTTTTTGGCGATTATTAGTTCCTTGTTGTTGAGGAAAAAACTGTTTAATCACACAGCGCGGTTCCGATGGCTGGGATATATCCACAGCCAGGAAAGTTCTCCCCATACCTCCTTGACCAATCGGTTTAATCGCACGATAGCGATCGCTCAGCAGTAATTGCGATCCGCAACTTTCGCAGATTGCGGCATTTCCAGGATTTTCTGGCTGCTTACAATTAGGATTCAGGCAATAACACCGACGTCGATCGTGAGCTGTGCTTTTTTGAGGCGGGAAGGTCGTCATAGCAGCCCTTTTTCAAAACCGTTCACGCCATTCTAGCCATTTCATTTCTAAAATTAATATGAAGAATCGGCTAGAAACGCTCTCAGCGCAAGGTTTTGAGCTTTGTAGGAAGATAAACTTCTCCAAGTAGTACGGCAGAAGTTGCGCCGGTAACTTGGGGAAGATTGCCAGGGATGCCTAACTGACGCCAATATGCCAAAACAGCGAAAGCGATCGCTTCTTTGAAATCAGCATTCACACCTGCTTCATCCGTTGTCAACACTGGCACGGGTTGCAAAGTCGCTTGTAGGCGCTCTTTTAAGTAGAGGTTGCGGCTACCACCGCCACACAATAACACCTCGTCAGGCATCTGCGGCAGGAAAGTGCGGTAGCTATGAACAATTGACGCAGCAGTGAGTTCAGTCAGCGTTGCCAGTAGGTCAGCGCTACTCAACTCATAAGCAGAGGCATCTGCGATACACTGCCGGAGATAGGTGTAGCTAAATAGCTCTCGACCCGTTGATTTGGGCGGTTGCTGCTGGAAGTAGTCTTGATGGAGCCATTGCTCTACTAAATTGTTGCAGATTGTGCCTGCTGCGGCCCATGCTCCATCTTGATCGTAGGTTTTGGCTCCATTTGTTAAATACTGCACCGCCAGGTCTAGAAGCGCATTTCCCGGCCCGGTGTCCCAGCCTCGAATATTTTCTAGCCAGCTGCCCCGACGCGCCGGTAGGTAAGTGACATTCCCGATACCGCCAATATTTTGGACACATCGGTACTTGTCAGGGTGGCTCAATAAATAAGCATCTACTGCTGGCACCATAGGCGCACCTTGTCCACCGGCGGCAATATCCGCCGCCCGGAAATTACTTACTGTGGGAATGCCCGTCAGGTGGGCAATCAAGGCACCCCGACCTAATTGCAGGCTGTAACCTAAAGGAGTGCTGAGGATGGATGACTGAGGACTGAGTGAAGGGTCGAGGACTGAGGACTGAGGACTGAGTGAAGGATTGAGGATAAAAGATGAAGTCTCTTCTTTTCCCTGTCTCCCCTGCTCTGTGGGCGGGCGATGAAAAACAGTTTGTCCGTGAGAGCCAATTAACTCGGCTGGGGGGTTGCCATTTTGAATGTTTTGGGCTGCTTGAGCGAAGGTGGAAGCGATCGCATCATCTAATTGGGCAAATTCTTCCATTGACAAGGATGCACCGCCACAAACCTCTAGAATTTGCTTTGAGAGCGCATCTGGATAAGGATAGGTGGCTCCTGCTAGTAGAGTCACTTTTATATCTAAGTCTTTACCAGAAATTTCTACTAAAGCGGCGTCAATACCATCTACCGACGTGCCGCTAATTAAACCAATTACACGCATAATTCAGAGAAATTAAAAATTATAAGGTACGGAAATCGCACAGCTGGCAGAAGAACGCGCTGAACGCTTGGCAGAACGGTTACGAGCAATGGCATCAACCCTCGATGAATTAGTGTGAGATCGGAAACCGGGTTTCTGGCTTGGGGATTACATCAAATTCAGCGGGTCAACGTCTATTGTCAAGCTGACCGAGGACGGGCAGAGGAGGCGCAACTCGTTGAAATCTGGTAATTCTGGCAGCGAATTAGGCGCAAACTTGAGCATAATCTGCCATCGATATCGGTTCGCCACTCGTAAGATGCTCGCCGGTGCTGGCCCTAACACCTCATACATTGGGGTGGTGAGATGAGCATCTGAACTGCTATCCCCCTGGGGTGTATTGGAAGCTAGCCCCGCAGCTAGCATCTCGGCAGTTTCCTGAACTTCTGCGGCATCGGTGCTGCTTAGCCGCAACAAAATAAGACGCCCGTAGGGGGGATAATTCAGCGCCTCTCGTTGTTCTAACTCTGTCTCGATGAAAGATTGATACTGGTGACGCCGTACTGCTTGAATGACGGCGTGTTCCGGGGAGTAAGTTTGAATAATGACTTGACCGGGATCGTCGCCGCGACCGGCACGACCTGCAACCTGCGTTAGGGTTTGAAAGGCTCGTTCGGATGCCCGATAGTCGGGTAGATGCAGCAACCCATCCGCAGCAACCACTCCTACTAGTGTCACTTGGGATATATCCAGCCCTTTGGTGAGCATTTGAGTCCCAATTAACAAGTCGGCTTCTCCGTTGGTAAAGCGTGTCAGCAGGGTGCGATGAGCGCCTTTGGTGCGGGTGGTGTCGCTATCAAACCGGATATAGCGTAACTGAGGGAACTGCTGCGCTAATTCTTGGGCGACTCGCTGGGTGCCACTACCAAAAAATTTCAGGTAGGGGGAACCGCATTCGGGACAAGATTGAGGATGCGATCGCACAAAATTACAGTAATGACACCTCAATAATTCAGCGGCTTCTTCATGGGTGTGGTGATACGACAGCGAAACATCGCAGTGAGGACACTCAATTACATACCCACAGCTGCGACAAGAAACAAAGGTACTATGTCCCCGCCGATGAATAAATAAAATTCCCTGTTTCCCCTCATCTTGCAGCTGCTGCAAGCCTTCCTGAAGCGACCGACTAAAAATTGAGCGATTCCCTTGCTGCAACTCTTGGCGCATATCCACCACTTCTACCGGCGGTAGAGGGCGAGATTGGATGCGTTCTGGCAATGAGAGGTAATGGGTAAGCGCGTTTTGAGTTGGAGAGACGCGATGAATCGCGTCTGAGTTTTGAGTTGAAGCGGTTAACTCCGGACTCGTAATGTTTAGCCAGGTTTCTAGGGAAGGGGTGGCGGAACCTAAGACGAGGGGGCAGTTTTCCAACTCGGCACGCCAAGTAGCGACCGTACGGGCGTGATAAGTGGGTGCGGGTTGGTCTTGCTTGAAGCTGGAGTCGTGTTCCTCATCCAACACGATTAGCCCTAGGCGTGGCAGTGGGGCAAAGATAGCGGAACGGGTGCCAATGACGACTTGGGCTGCACCCGCCAGCATTTGCCGCCAAGTGTCGTAGCGTTCGCCATCGGAAAGGGCGCTGTGATAGACGCAGACTTTGTTGCCAAAACGGGCGCGAAATCGGTCGGTGAGTTGGGGTGTCAAACCAATTTCCGGGACGAGGACGAGGGCAGATTGTCCCCGTTCTAAGATGGGGGCGATCGCTTGTAAATACACCTCTGTCTTCCCGGAACCCGTGACTCCGTGCAACAGCACCTTCGCAAAACCGGATAAAGACGCGATCGCTTCTAGCGCCTCAGATTGAGCCGGTGTTAATGCTTTCGGTTGATCCCCAGCCAAGAGCGGTTCTGCGGAAGTCCGCAACATCTCCCGTTCTTGAATAACCACGCAGCCTTTTTGCTCCAGCGTCTTGATGGTGGATGAACTGGCGTTGCAGATTTGCAGCAACTCCGTCAACAACAAATCGCCGCCGCGCCGCCGCAGCACTTCCAAAATTTCCCGTTGGCGCTGCGTCAAGTCGAGGGGAAAAACATCAGCAACCAGCGTCACAGCCTTCTGCAACTTCGGTCGCTGGGTTCTGGGCGGTTCCAGGTAACTTTCGACTAACTTCGCCCGCAGTAACTCCCGGATGGCTCGATACGCTCCTCTAACTTGACGCTGGAGGTAAACGAAGCTGTAGTCTCCAGAGGGTTGAGCTTGCAGAAGTTCCAGAATCTTACAGGCAGTTGGACTCAGGTAATTAGCATTTCCCGCTTGTCCGACTTGTCTCCCCTCTCCTTCTCCTTGGGCAAGGCGGAGGCGACGCTGCGATCGCCCCAGTAATCCCGGCGGTAGCGCGACTCGAATTACCTGAATCAGCTGGGTGTAGTAGTATTGGGCGACTTGGTTCAGCAGTTGCCAGTAGGTCGGCGGGAAAAACCCAGCACTGACCACATCCTCCACATCCCGAATTTTGGCTGGGTTCAAATCTGGCGGCGGTGCATCGCAAATCCGAATCGCGATCGCTCCCAAAACTTGCGCCCCAAACGGTACGCTCAGAATATCCCCCGGCTGCACTTGCAACTGGGCAGGCAACCGATAGGTATACAACCGCTTCTGCGCTTCTGCTTCTGGACAATCCACCAGCACTTCTATCCATCGATTCTGTCCAGAATCAGACTGGTCGTAGGATGCTCTACTCTCCAGCACAATGCCCGAACGCCCGACATTGGGATTTGACGACATATTCCCCCTCTCCCTTGGCAGCCGGATACTACAGCCAGCTTTCCAGACCGCCATGCTTGTCGCTTACTGTAGACCTGTTAATTTTAGCTGGCTGTAGACGCTTGAGAGACTTGAAATTCAACAACATCCCAGGTCGCAACCAAGAGGATAGAAGTTAGGATACAAATATCTCGCTTGGATGCTTGTATGTGAGTATACTTGCTATCCTCTATCTATTGTGCAGAGCGCGGATGCCTACTTTCTCCCTATCGATAGAGAGGAAAGCTCACAAGTATATGAGATCCTGTGTGAATAGCATGGGAAATTTAAAAAACTTTAAACTTTCCTTAATTAGGAGCCAGAAAAAATGGAAAGAAACCCCAGACTTGGCATTGATTTAAGTTTAATTTAATTGAAATTTATCTACGGCATCACAGCTGACGGCAAGCTTCTAATAGACTAGGGCATCACCTTCATGTTTCCTGATTTTTTCTTAAGACGCATACCCAATCTAAAGCGCTTCTAGATTCTGTAATCGAGAAATGTAATCAGGAAAACAATCAAAAAACTATTTTCTGGTAGCCTTAAAAAGCTATTTGTAAATTGAAAGGTTGAATAAATTTTGAGTGTTCCAAAGCGGGTACCCGATCTGGTGTTGCCACGAGCGGATAAATGAAGCTCAAAATTAGCAAAGAATGCAGACAGTAAAAATAAAGTTGACCCTTGAGTCTATGCTCGTAGAGCCTGTCTTCAGTCCGTCATGGATATGTACAAAGAGAGCATCCGTTCCCATCAACTCGCTTTATCCAATACCGACTCAGACCTTGCTATGAATATTGCTGACTTGAACCGAAGCGACGTGGAATCTACATCCGATCGGGATTTTGTAGATATTACCGACCAGCAAATGGAAGAAACCACTGAAATAGAAATCGTCAGTGTTGAAGATGAAATTTCAGACGAAATTGATAAATTAGCCGGTGGTCGCCCCTCTGAATACCGCAAAACTGTCTCCGATGATACTGTAGGAGCGTTTTTTAAGGAGATGGCACGCTATCCCCTTCTGAAACCAGATGAAGAAGTCGAGTTAGCCCATCGCGTCCAATATTTAGTCAAGATAGAAGCGCTCCAAGAAAAATTACAAAAAGAGTTGGATCGCGCTCCCACGAAAGCAGAACTGGCAGCAGCAGATGGGCTTTCGGAACGGCAGATGGAACATCAACTGTATCGCGGACGGGTGGCGAAACGGAAGATGATTCGCTCGAACCTGAGATTAGTTGTTTCTATTGCTAAACGATATTTGAACCGAGGTGTTCAATTCCTCGATTTAATTCAGGAAGGGGCGCTGGGATTAAATCGCGCTACAGAAAAGTTTGATCCCGACAAAGGTTATAAGTTTTCTACCTATGCCTATTGGTGGATTCGGCAAGCAATTACGCGAACCATCGCGAACGATGCCCGAACAATTCGATTGCCGATTCACATTGTCGAGAAGTTAAATAAGCTCAAAAAAGCGCAGCGAGAACTCAAGCAAGAACTGCATCGCAATCCGACAGAAGAGGAACTGGCGCAATCTTTAGATATTGAGGCTTCGCAGTTGCGTCAGTTGCTGCAACTTAGAAGGCGATCGCTTTCTCTCAACCATCGCATCGGGAAGGGAGAAGAGACGGAACTGATGGATCTGCTCGAAGATGGTGATAATCAATCTCCTGAAGAGCAGATGAGCGAAGCCATGATGCGCCAGGAAATTTGGGAAGTGTTAGGCGACGTTCTCACCGATCGGGAAAAAGATGTTATCTCTCTGCGGTATGGTTTAACCAGCAGCGAACCCTACACGTTAGAAGAAGTGGGCTGTCTATTTAATTTGTCCCGCGAACGAGTGCGTCAAATTCAAAGTAAAGCGATGCGGAAACTGCGGCGTCCCCAGGTTGCCAAACGCTTGAAAGGATGGCTCACCTAAAAGTTGTTGGCGATCGGTAATTAGTCATTCGTTTTATGATTGACCAAACGATCGCTGACTGATGACGAATGACTACTGAATTGATTTTACGTCCAGCAGAGCCTGGAGATGCGTCGGTGCTATTTGGGCTAATTAAAGCACTCGCGGAATATGAGAAACTCTCTGACGCTGTCACAGGCAATACGGACGCCCTGAAAGAGCATCTGTTCGGTTCTAAGCCTTATGTAGAGGCAATTCTAGCAGAATATGCGGGGCAAGCCGTGGGGTTTGCCCTGTTTTTTCATAACTATTCCACCTTTCTCACTAAGCCGGGAATTTATCTAGAAGACTTGTTTGTACTCCCAGAATATCGGCGTCAGGGGATCGGGAAAACGCTTCTCACCCACCTCGCTCAGTTGGCTGTATCTCGCGGCTGTGGGAGATTGGAGTGGAGCGTTTTAGATTGGAATGAACCGGCGATCGCATTTTACGAACGCATGGGTGCTGACGTTTTGCCCGACTGGCGGATTTGCCGCGTTACGGGCGATTCTCTCATGAGTATGGCTGCACTAACCCCTTCTGCCAGTGACGTAGGCAGCCGTTAACGGGTGCTGGGGAGATTCAAACATCTGGGTAACTGAACCGGATTCGATCAATTGTCCAGCGCCATCCTGAACCCAAAACAGTGCCACATCATCCGCAATCCGCTTTGCCTGTGCCAAATTGTGAGTGACAACCAGGACTGTATATTTGCCGCGCAGATTAACGATTAAATCCTCTACGACTTCACTAGAAAGCGGATCGAGGGCGCTGCAAGGCTCATCCATCAGGAGAACATCGGGTTTGAGGGCGATCGCTCTGGCGAGACATAGCCGTTGTTGTTGTCCGCCAGAAAGGGAAAGGGCAGGAGATTTCAGCCTGTCCTTCACCTCATCCCACAAGCCGACATCGCGCAAAGCATCCTCGACAATTTCATCGATTTTTTCTCGATTTCTAACTCCGTGTTCTCTAAGCGGAAATTCAAGATTTCTGATAATGGAAAGTGGGAAGGGATTGGGTTTTTGAAATAGCATTCCTACCCGGCGACGCAATGAAATCACATCGATTTCTTGCACATCTCGCTCCCCCAGCAGAATCCGCCCTGTTAACCGACAGTTGTTGGTTAAATCGGTAAGGCGGTTTAGACAAGTGAGAAAGCTTGTTTTGCCACAACCGGAAGGGCCAATTAGGGCTATAATTTCACCCGATTTAATAGAGAGAGTGACATCTTTAAATCCGGGTTTATTCGCGTAATAAAGGCTTAAATTCTCGGTTTTGATTTCTGGGGCATTACTGGGAAGTGAGGCTGAAGTTTTCTCTTGAATTCTAATTTCGCTTGTCGTGTGTTTCATGAAGAATTTAAACTGTAAAGACGCGAAGTACGCAAAAAAAGAACGCGAGGTAAGCTTGGTTTACGCTACCCAAATTCGGGATTGCCGAAACCGTTCTGCTAGCCAAGAGATTGCAGCATTAATGAGTAATAGAAAGCTGACTAATACGAGAGCAGAGGCGTAGGCATTTGGTTCG
Organism: Trichocoleus sp. ST-U1; assembly: GCF_039961835.1. Lineage (NCBI taxonomy): Bacteria > Bacillati > Cyanobacteriota > Cyanophyceae > Leptolyngbyales > Trichocoleusaceae > Trichocoleus > Trichocoleus sp. ST-U1. The sequence goes on along the minus strand of NZ_JAMPJZ010000005.1, from coordinate 37,158 downwards.
CCGCCAGAGACGTTCATAGCGAGATCGTAGATGTGAACCGAGAGCGATCGCCCGGAATCCCACAACGACTCTGGCATCCGATCGACATAACCGCTGGTAAAGATTAAAGCAGCCGTTTCAGCGATCGCTCTTCCCAAACCTAACAGCAACCCCACAACTAATCCAGGCATTGCGGCTGGTAGCAGTAACTCCCATAATGTGGCTGTACGCGAGAGTCCCAGCGCCGCCGCCGAACGTCGATAGTCATCTGGTACGCCTCGGAAACCTTCCTGGGTTGAGCGAATCAAAATCGGCAGCACCATACACGCCAGCGTCAACCCACCGGAAAGAATCGAAAAGCCCATTCCCAAAGTTTTGCAGAAGAAAGCGTTCCCAAAAAGACCAAAAACAATTGAAGGGATGCCTGCTAAAACATCCAAACTCAGTCGCACTAACCGCCCCAAAATACTCTCATTTGAGGTAAATTCAGCCAGTAATATCGCAGTCCCCACTCCCAACGGAATTGAAACTGCCATGCATACTCCTACGATTAGCGCGGTCGAGATTAAAATGGGTGCGATTCCTCCATCTCGTCCAGCATTATTCGGTGCAGTTGTCAAAAATTCCCAGCTAATTTGACCGATACCAGAAACAAAAATATTGCTCAATAGCCACAACAGCGAAGCTGTTATTAAAGCGACAGATGCCCAGACGATTGCAGTCGGAAGCAATTCAGAAGAAGGCAAACAATTAAAAGGCGAAAAATTGTTTTTTTCTTGCACCTTTTGTTTTTGTAAGTTTGTCTTCTCAAAGGATTCACTCATAAAGATGCCTTTGATTAATCATTTCGGCAGCAACGACTAAAACCACAATCATCGCCATCAATATCAACCCGCTGACAAACAAGGCGGCGCGGTGATTTCCCACGGCATAAGCCATTTCTAAAGCAATATTTGCTGTTAACGTCCGCACTGGCTCAAATACACCTTTTGGGACCTGCACGACATTACCGCAAACCATTAACACCGCCATTGTTTCGCCAATCGCCCGTCCCGTTTCCAAGATAATCCCCGTTAATAGCCCTGATTTTGCTGCTGGAAAAACCACACCACGCACCATTGCCCAGCGTCCCAATCCCAGCGCCGCCGATCCCCGCAGATAATCTGCGGGCACGTTGGCAAAGGTGGCATCGGCTACTAAGGCAATGGTGGGCAAAATCATCAGGGTTAGGATTAAAATCCCGGCTAATAAACTTGGTCCCGGTGGGTGAATCCGCCCAATAATTGGCACCAGCACGACTAAACCCCAAAAGCCATAAACGACTGAGGGAATCCCTGCTAAAAGCTCAATTAAGCCTCGGTAAATTTTGGCTAATGCGGGAGGTGCATAATAGTGGCAAAAAACTGCTGAGAGAATCCCTAAAGGGGTTGCGATTAGCACAGATCCCGCCGTCACAAATAGCGACCCCCACAACATCGGCATTAGGTTAAATTCTTCGCTAACTGGATGCCAGGAGGGGTCTTTGAAGAAGCGTGTCAGTCCGATATTTTGCAGGATGGGTAAGGTTTCCCAAATCAGGAATAGCAGGATTAAAAGCGCGATCGCGCCCGAAATAATCGCCATTCCCCGCAACATCCAGACGAGGATGGCTTCATTTCGCGACTGGGACAAAATACTGCTCCTTCACAATGTCTTGCACATCTTGAGAACGGGCAAAATCAATAAATTCTTTTTGCAATCCGGCGGGTGTGGTTTTTGTTACCAAATTAAGAGGGCGAGAAATCGGAAATTTACCGTTGCTGACGTTAGCAATAGAGGCGTCTACTCCTTCTATTGGCAACAGTTTGATTGGAGTATTGTGAGTAGCACCATATTCGCCTGAACCAATAGAGACATAAGCGATCGCGTTGGGATTCCCTGCTACGGTTTTGATTCCTTGTTCGTTATCGCCAATCACCACATCGGCACGAATATCGGTTGTCTTTAATTTGAAGTGGTCGGCAAACAGTTCCAGCGTAGATCGACCCTCAGCTTTATTGACCACCGTAATTGGGGCATCTTTCCCGCCGACTTGTTTCCAATTATTGATTTTGTCGGTGTAGATATCGACAATTTGCTTGTCCGTCAGATTTTTAACTGGATTGTCTTGATTGAGAATGACCGAGACGCCATCGTTAGCAATCATAAAAGCTTGCAAATCCTTCTCGCTGTCTTTGAGGCTTCGGGAAACCATCCCAATATCCGCCACCCCCTGGCGGGCATCTGCGACTCCCCGCGAAGATCCGCCCGTTTGCACGTCAATCCGGACTCCCGGATGTTGAGTTTCATAGCGCTTGGCCATCTCAGCCGCCAGAGGTGCTACCGTACTCGATCCCGTCAAAACCAGCTTGCCTTGTAACTTATCGGATGATTGGGTTGCCCCTTCTGGAGGCTTCCCGCAAGATTGCAGCCAAAAGCAGGCAGCTAACCCTAGAGAAAGCGGCGCAAGCATTCTTAGATTCTTCATCAGTTATGTAATTGAAGTTTTTTAGGTGTTGGAATCAAACGAAACCAGGCAACATCCCAAGTCAATCGCCCGACCAGCATTTGTCCTCTGGATTGCAGGATCTAGCTGATAAAGCACCGCCTTGCCATCTCGCGTCGCTGTCACAAAACCCTCTTCTCGCAAAACTTTTAGATGATGCGATAGCAAACTCTGTTGCAAGCCCAGCACCGCATTCATCTCGCCAACGTGCTTAGGGCCACTCATGAGCAGTTCTAAAACCTCAAGCCGCGTTGAATCTGCCAAAGTTTTCAGTTTTTGGGCACAAAAGGACTGCGATGAGACTTTTTGGGTACTCATGGATTCACCTGTGTGAAGTTGGGAACCAACCCAGGCTTGCCCTGGATCGAGATTGATATTAACTTATATTTATATCAATAATTGTTTATTAATTCTAGCTTAATTTTTTCTTAACCGATGCTGAGGATGTCGGGAAAATTCAGATTTTTCACTTGAAAAACCAAACCTCCTTCCCTGCAAGGAAAGGAGGTTTCCGAGTACAAGGCGTTCTATAGCGCTCCTAAATGATTCCTAAAGGCGAGATCCCCGACTTCTTGGAAAAGTCGGAGGTCTGAACCGCTGGCATCTTAAAACTCAAATAGGATTGCTATAGCAGCTTTGTGCTAACTGGCGATTCAGAGGAATTTCTATCCAGAACTCAGTACCCTGACCGGGTTGAGACATACATTTAAAGGAACCGCCGTGTTTTTCTACCACAATCTGGTAGCTAATGGAAAGTCCCAGACCCGTGCCTTTCCCAACCGGCTTGGTGGTGAAAAAGGGATCGAAAACTTGGCACTGCACGCCTGGACTCATGCCAGGGCCATTGTCACTAATCTGAATGACAACGCGGGGGACACCCGCTGGGTTGTCCTGCATCAGAAAAGTACGAATGGTAATCTGACTGGGTAAGTTTTTAATTTCTTCTAGCGATCGCGTTTCATCGCGTTGCTCTAGAGCGTCAATGGCGTTACCGATCACGTTCATAAAAACTTGATTCATCTGACCGGCGTAGCACTCGATAGGCGGTAAGTCTCCATACTCTTTCACCACGTCGATCTCGGCATGGTCTGGCTTGGCTTTGAGTCGATGTTGCAAGATTAACAGAGTGCTGTCGATGCCCGTGTGGATATCGACAGGTTTCCGCTCAGCCTCATCCAGCCGGGAGAAATTGCGTAAAGACAGAACGATCTGGCGGATGCGATCAGCTCCAACCTTCATTGATGAGAGCATCTGCGGAAGATCCGAAGTCAGGAACTCGATGTCAATCGCCTCTGCTCGATCCACAATTTCAGGATGAGGATTCGGGTAATGGCGTTGGTAGAGTTCCATAAGGTTGAGCATATCTTGGGTATACTCATCAACGTGGCTGATATTGCCGTAGATAAAATTAACCGGATTATTAATTTCGTGAGCGACACCGGCAACCAGTTGACCCAAACTCGACATTTTTTCGGTTTGAATTAGCTGGCTTTGGGTTTTCTGCAACTCTTGGAGGGCACTAGAGAGTTGTTCTGCTTGCTGCTGGGTTTGCGCGAGTAATTCCGCTTGTTGTTGGTAGAGTTCGGCTTGCTGAATCGCGATCGCAGCTTGATCGGCAAGTTGTTGTAGCAGATCGACTTCCTCCGCCTTCCAAACTCTTGGCGCATGACACTCATGGGCAACCAGTAGCCCCCACAATTGCTCCCCTCTGCGAATCGGGACGACTAAATTGGCTTTCACCTGAATCTGTTCCAAGAATTCGACATGACAAGCTTGCAAAGAAGCTTGATGCACGTCGTTCATTGCCCGAACCCGTCCCCCCTGGTATAAGATTGCGTACTCTAAGGGAAAGCAGTTCTCGTCATATACCTGCCCCAGAATCGATTTGGTATTGCCCGTGACCTCTTCGACAACCACCTGGCCTTGCCAACGCCGGGTGAACTGGTAAACGATCACTCGATCTGTATCTAACAGGTTTCGGACTTCGCGCACGATGGTTTGCAGGATTGTTTTTAGCTCCAAAGTGCTGCGGATTTGGTCGATGACTTGCTTAAGAACGCTTGCCCACTCCAAAGATTGTTGTAACTTGACTGTACGCTCTTGGACTTGACAATCGAGGTTGGCATTCAGACGCTGCACCTTTTGGTACAGTCCATACTGCTCAATCGCCATTGAGAAGCAATCGCCTAAAGTATCAGCGAGTTCAATCTCTTCCGGAGTCCATTGGCGCGATTGGCCTCTTTTTAGCTGTCGCCAAAGTTCAAAAGATTTCCGGGGATGAATTTGTCGCGCATCCGGGTCAAAATGCCCAGCCCATAAGGTTTCTGTGTCAATTTCATCTCGAAAAATTGTCAAGTATCCGACCAACTGTTGACGGTGTTGGAGGGGTACAATCAACACGCCTCGAATCAAAGTAGATTGAAATACAGTTTCAATCGATTGTAAATACGTTTGTTTATACAAGTCAGCGATCGCAATGATGCCACTACTACCCCTAGTATTTGCAGTAGCGACAGGGTTTAAATTTGCTCCGCCTTTTAACCATTCTTGCCACAGAGGATGCTGCTCAATTAAAACGGATGAGGCAGGTACTGCTACCACTCCCGGTTCTACGAGCTTCAATTGATCGCCACAGGTGTACACTATCGCTGACAAGCCAGTAGTTTCTGGGGCGATGTACAGTCTGCCACCCGAACCTTGCAGCGCGCTAACGGTTTCCTCCAGGGCGGATTGCAGCTCAATGGTAGGGAGTGTATGCAGCAGGGTAGCGACACGGTTAAGCGTGACTTCCCGCTGAGCTTTTTCGCGGGTTTGGGTGAGTAAAGTAGATTGAGCGATCGCAATCGATACTTGATCCGCTACCATCTGGACAATTTCCAGTTCCCGTTCTGAGATTACTTGCGGTTGCGAGTAGTGACCGACTAAAAGCCCCCACAAGCGATCGCCATGCAGAATCGGCACCACCAGAGAAGACTGCACGCCCATTGCTTTGAGATATGCCACATGGCAAGGGTCTATAGGGCGATAGTGGATCTTTCTGGTTTCTAGGGATTCTCCGGTTTCTGGAGAATCCATTAGCGATAAACCAATGAGTCCTGACGCAACATTCACAATCGAACGCAGACGCACTTTCTGATAGAGTTCGCGTGCTTGGGGAGGAATGTCATCCGCTGGAAAGTTCAAACCTTTTAAAGACGGAAGGCGATTTTTATAAATAAATTCGGCAATCACTTCTCCACTTTCATCAGCATGAAACCGATAGACCATGACTCGGTCTGCTTCTAGTAACGAACTGACTTCTGCCACCGTTGCGATTAAAATTTCTTGTAATTCCAAGGATTGACGAATCCGGTTAGTGATTCGGTGCAGCAATCCTTCCCGCTCTAATTCTGACTGTAATTCTGGCTTTAAAACTTGCGTATTTTTACTGATGGTCATTTTTTCATCCACTACGCTTATAATATTTGTGCCTTTTTCCGCACTGTATCTATTTTCGGTGTACTGACTAAGTTCAGCCATACGTGAAAATATGGAACTTTTTTTAAAATTAGTTTCTATACCAATCTGAAATAATTCGTGAAGGTGCGATTCCCGACTTCGAGAAAGAAGTTAGGATCTGAAGGTTTGTCTCACAACTAAAATAGGATTGCTATATATATGTTTTCGAGCGAGTTTGAAATCGGGTTTTAAAATAATGCTGTAGATTTAGGGATTTTTTAGAAAATGAGTTGCTAAAATTCTATCCAGCTAAGGTTTCTAACTTTCTCGTCAGTGCGATCGCGCTTGATGAAGATTTGTTAGCTTAAACTCTAATTGGAATCTTGATAGCAAACTCAGCCCCTTGACCGGGTGCTGAAGTACACTCCAACTGTCCCCCATGTTTTTCGGTTACAATTTGGTAGCTAATCGCTAGACCCAGTCCAGTCCCTTTGCCAACGTTTTTCGTTGTGAAGAAAGGATCGAAAAGTCTTGACTGAACCTCAGTTGAAATCCCTGAACCATTGTCAATTATTCGGATTTCTACTTGATTGTTCCCTGCGACTTTGGTGCGAATTAAGATGGTAGCGGGATTGCCTTTAATTTCTTCGATCGAGCGTTTATGATTAAACTCATCGAGAGAATCAATTGCATTTGTAAGTAAATTCATAAACACTTGATTCAGTTGTCCGGCATAGCATTCTACTAAAGGTAAGTTGCCATACTCTTTAATCACCTGAATCTCCGGATGTCCCGGCTTATCTTTTAATTGATTCTGTAAAATTACTAGCGTATTCTCAAGACCCTCATGAATGTCAACGGCTTTCATCTCCGCTTCATCTAAACGGGAGAAGTTTCTTAGAGATAGAACAATTTGACGAATCCGTTCGGCTCCAAACTTCATGGAAGATAGAATTTTCTGAAAATCAAGGAGCAGGAAGTCGAGTTCGACTTCTTCGATATAGTCTTGAATTTCCGGGGTAGGATTGGGGTAGCATTGTTGGTACAACTTTAAGAGTTTGAGCAAATCTTCCAGATATTCATTGGCAGGAGTGATGTTGCCATAAATGAAGTTGACTGGATTGTTAATTTCATGTGCAACTCCAGCCACCAGTTGACCCAAACTAGACATTTTTTCAGTTTGAATTAATTGAGTTTGAGTTTGTCTCAACTCAGATAGAGTTTGTTGTAACTCTTGAGCTTTGTCTCGGTATTGGGTTTCAGCCTTTTGAATTTCTTCAAACAAGCGGGCATTTTCTAAAGCCGTGGCGATTTGTCCGGCGAGGGTGTTGAACGTCTCTAGATCCGTTTGACTGAAGCGATCGCTTTCCTTGTCTTGAATGTCCAGCACTCCTAGTAGCGCCCCACGAGCGACTAAGGGCACCACTGCGGAAGAACCCATTTGGATGGGTTTCAAGTCTCCTGCTAACCCTGCACTGTCCTGTTTATCCACCCAGATCGTTTGCTGCTTTCGGGCAGCAAGGGCGACTAAGCTGCGATCGTCAAGAGACAGACAGGCGCTTTCATCATGCCCAAGCATACCCTGATTGCCAGAGTCAGCCCGCCGGATGAGTTGATTCGTTGTTTGATCTAACAGATAAATTTGCACGTAGTGCAAGCCGAAGCGATTCTGCATTAGGGCGATCGCTTCGCGCAACAGCTTTTCCGGGTCTATAATCGCTTTTGACAACTCGCTGACGGCAACCGTAACGTGTTGACTAACTTCCAGTTCGCGGGTACGCTCTTCTAGGCCTTGAAGCAATTTACCGACTTGTTCTGCCATCCCATTGAAACTCAACGCTAGCACCCCAATTTCATCCTTTGATTGGATAGAAGTACGAGCATTGAGGTTGCCAGCAGTGAATTGAGTCACTGTTCCAGTGAGATTAATCAGTGGCTTAGCCAGTAGTTCTCCGATCGTAATCGCCGCGATAATGACTACACCTGCAATAATCGCAGCCAGCAACAGCGTGTCGCGGGCTTGGGCTTCGATAGGCGCTAGAAATACCGCTTTCGGTTGGACAAAAACCACAAACCACGGTCGCGTCTTTAGCTTGGTAACTGCTGCTGCGTTCGGCTCGTTGTTTGTAGAGGATAAGGCGGTTGTAAAGTAAGGGGATGTTGCAGCGTTATCTAGACCTTGCTCAAAATCAGGCAAATTTGTCGAAAAGTCTGCCGTTTTCCCCTTGGGCAACCGTCCTTCTGCTTGCAGAGCCTTCACTTTAGCCGGTGGGAGTGGTGCTACCGATTTAAAATTTAACTCAGGTGCGTTTCCGTGAGCTAAACGAATATGGTTTTCGTCTAGCAAAATCGCAAAGGAAGCGCTTCCTCTCACTAGGTCGGTATTTTGGCTAACCAATCGCTGGACAGCAGCAGCGTTATAACGGATACGTAAGACACCGATAGTATTTCCCGACGCATTTCGTACCGGACTACTGAAGTACAAACCGATCTCATTAGTACTTGGAGAAAACACGATGGGCGAGACATAGGGTAAGCCAGTTTTAAACGGTCGCTGAAAGTAATTCTGGTCAGATTTATCTGTACCGATATCTGGTGTATAAGTATCAATTACATCTCGCCCCTGACTATCGAGCAGCGCGTAGGACGAGATATTCAAAGTATCTTTACGGCTGAGCGAACGTAAAGCGCCCTCGACTTCTGAAGCGATACTTTGTCTCTGGTTAGCAGGTAAACTTAAGTACTTGGCGAAGACTGGCAACTGAGCTTCAACCCGGACAGCATCCAGATTCGAGTTTATAAAAGCATCTATACTCAGGGCAGTTTGAGAAGCAGATGTTAAGAGGGTTTGGTTAGCATTGTTCGTCAGCGTCTTTTGTGTGGCTCGCTGATTCAAGAAGGCTAGTAATGCTAAGGGGAGCAGTGCCACACCCAGGAAAGAAAAAATCAGCTTAGTGCGTAGGGTATAAAGTTGGAGCTGTTTCACAGTCAATTTACCTTTTGTAACTGCTGCACAAAGGACGGATCGATTAGTTTTTGAATATCCGGCGCAGCGCTTAGCCCTCCGGTACGAGTATAAAAGTCGGCGTACAATTTGGCTGTATGATACAGCGACTCTGTTGTTGAACCTGGAGTAAATGCCTTTAAGTTGTCTTGCAAATTAGACAACTGGATGCCATCTGTTGAAATAATTTCAGGTTTGATATTGAGGGTTTTGGCAATTATTGCTTTGCTTTCTTCTGGATTCGCTTTCCAGTAGTCTTGGGCTTGGAACCAAGCGCGAATAAATGCCTTTATATCTTGAGGGCGATCGCGTAGCACATTGCTGTGAAACACGATGACATCTGGAATTAACCCAGGAGTCTGCTTACTGGTGAATAGCACTTTAGCCCCAGATTTGACTGCTTGAGACAAATGGGGTCCCCAGGTTTGTCCTGCTTGAATTTCACCACTTTTTAAGAAAGCTGGAATTGCTTCCGCTTCTATATTGACTAAGCTGACATCTTGAGTAGAAAGACCTTTCGTTTCTAGTATCTTAGTGACAAACAGTTCTCCAAAATCATTTAACTTAGTGCCGATCCGCTTACCCTTCAAATCAGCCACGCTTTTTATATGGCGCTGAGCTACCATTGCGTCAGCACCCGCTGATTGATCGGTGACTAAAACAATTTTTGCATCTGGGTTTTGCCCAAGCCTACTCATAACGCTACCTAATGGCAGCGCAACCCCATCATTTTTATTAGCACTGAAGTTAGACAGGGGTAGGAGATAGTTTTCTGAAAAAATGGGTTCGACTTTAACACCCTGCGCTTGGAAGAATCCTTTTTCTTGGGCGATCGCCATCGGAAACTGTCCAGCCCAAAGATTATAGCTGACCCTAAGAGGCAAAGACTGTGGGCTGGAAGTTACGGTTGTCGTGCCATTGCAGGCGGTGATTAGCACAATGCTGAGTAATACAAGAGATACAAAGCGTAGCAATCGAGATTTCATGCTAAAACCTGTTGATGTGTGTGACTGAATACGGTCAACTTCCTGGCTGCAACTGCTGCACAAAAGACGGATCGATCAGTTTTTGAATATCTGGCGCAGCGGTTAACCCTCCAGTGCGAATCGAGAAATCGGCGTACAATTTGGCGGTATGGTACAACGACTCTTCTGTGGAACCTGGAGTAAACGCTTTTAAGTTTTCTTTTAAGGTGGACAGCTGAATGTTATCGGTTGAAACGCTCTCCGGTTTAATCTTCAGCCGCTTAGCAATCAGTGATTTGCTTGCTTCTGGGTTGGCTTTCCAGTAATCTTGGGCTTGGAACCAAGCTCGGACAAATGCTTTTATCTGTCCAGGGCGATCGCGTATTACATTGCTGCGAAATAAGATGACATTCGGAATCAACCTAGGTGTTTGCTTACTGGTAAATAGTACCTGCGCTCCGGCTTTCACTGCCTCTAATGTGTAGGGATACCAAGTTTGTCCGGCTTGAATATCACCGCTTTTTATGTGTGCTGGAATGGCTTCCCCTTCTATATCGACTAGCGTCACGTCATCGGTAGTAAGACCATTGCTCTCCAGCATCTTGACAACAAACAATTCTCCGTAGTCGCCTAACTTCACGCCGAGTCGCTTGCCCTTCAAGTCAACCACACTTTTAATATCACGTTGCACCACTACGGTATCAGCACCAGCCGATTGATCGGTTTCCAGGACAATGTGGATATCTGGGTTTTTCCCAATGATGCTCATCACACCACCCAATGTTACGATGATGCCATCATATTTACCTGCACTAAAATCAGAAACAACTCCTAAATAGTTTTCTGAATACACAGGTTCAACTTCCACCCCCTGTTCTGCGAAAAATCCTTGTTCTGAAGCAATCTCCATTGGGAAATATCCAGGCCACAGATTGTAGGCAATTCGCAGTGGTGGAAGCTCAGGTTTAGAGGTTATAAAGGTTCTGCCATTGCAGGCTGTAACCAGGAAAAGGCTGAGCAAAAAAAGAGATGCGAAGCGGAGAAATCGAGATTTCATCTTGAAAAACTGTTGATGTTTAACTGCATGGAATAACGCTTTTTTTCTCGTTAATTTCCTGCCTGCGACATCTGCACAAAAGAAGGATTAATCATTTTTTGAATATCTGGCGCGGTGCTTAATCCTCCGGTGCGAATATAGAAGTCGGCGTACAATTTGGCGGTATGGTACAACGACTCGGTTGTAGAACCAGGAGTAAATGCTTTTAAGTTGTCTTTTAAGGTGTACAACTTGACACCCTCAGTGGAAATTTCTTCAGGTTTGATGGAGAGCGTTTTCGCAATGAGTGCTTTACTTTCTTCGGGATTTGCCTGCCAGTAATCTTGTGCTTGAAACCAGGCGCGAATAAATGCTTGAATGTCTTTTGGGCGATCGCGTACTACTGAGGAGCGAAACACGATTACACTCGAAATTAAGCCGGGTGTGTCCTTACTGGTGAATAATACTCGCCCTCCAGATTTGGTTACTTCAGATAAGTACGGTTCCCAAGTATGTCCCGCTTGAATATCCCCGCTCTTAAAACGTGCTGGAACCGCTTCTCCTTCTACGTTGACTAGGGTCAAATTATCGCTAGTCAAACCATGTTTCTGGAGCATTTCGCTGACAAATAATTCTCCATCACCTAACCTGACTCCGAGGCGCTTGCCTTTCAAGTCAGCGACACTTTTAACCTCTGGGCGAACTACTATTGAGTCAGAACCAGCCGATTCATCAGTTGCCATCGCAATCTGTAAATCCGGGTTTTTCTCAATGATGCTCATCAAGCTACTTACTGTGATGGCAACTCCATCATATTGTCCAGCACTGAATTCAGACACCGATTCTAGAAAGTTTTGGACATAGACGGGTTTGACTTTGACCCCTTGAGCTGTGAAGAATTCTTTTTCTTGAGCGAGCGCGATCGGAAACAGTCCAGGCCATAGATTGTAGCCGACGGTAAGGGGCTGAGTCTCTTTCTGGGAAGTCACCGTTGTCGTGCTATTACAAGCTGCGATCAGCACAATGCTGAGCAAAAAAAGAGACACGAAGCGGAAAAGTCGAGATTTCATAGAAACTATTTTTGTGACTTAACTGGGGTTATGCTGCCTTTTATCGCTGAACCGATTGACAGCTTTACGAATGTTCGATCCCAACTCTTGGGCTTCTATTGGCTCAAAGCCTTGTCATCGTTGGTTTTTCTCTCGCTAACTCAGGAGTTGAGCGATCGCCGACAAGGATGACCTGCAATGATTAGAGTTTGCATCAGTACCCTTCTTAGAATTCCCGATTTTCTTCAAGTTTTCACTATTTGTTCTATAGCTTTAGTGGAGGGTGTAGGGAGAAAAGCAAATCGATTCCTTAGCGCCAGAAAGCGAACAAATGTAAAACACCTTGGCGTTGCCATTGAATTTGCAGGATGTGACAACGCAACTTGGTATAAGTATTAAATCAGCACCAATCAACAGATTGCTCTTTCCCAGCGCGAACTGACAAGTCAGCGCTAGGCTAACGCCTCGCTTCGCTGTTTTCATGCCCAAAGGGCTGTATGCGATCGCAGCCCAGAGGTAAGCGTTTTTTGTCGAGATGCAAGCAGTCTATGCATTTAAAATTCAGGGAGAATGCCCTATGACCATTTGGGTGAACGAACAGATCGACCCGTCTGGGATGATTCATGCCTGTATTGCCTGTTGTGATGAAGCGCAGGCACAAGATTGTCATGAATCCTACCAGCAAAATTTAACCGATTTCCAAAAGGAGTCGGGTTGGATTGCCAGATTGCGGACGGTTGATTCTTGGGATGAGGTGCCAGTGAATTCCCTGAAACTGGATTAATTAAAGCGATCGCTAGGTAGAAAAACTGATTGGGTTAGGTATGCTTGGGCGGACGCAGCTTCCCAGAACTAATGGGAATGAGGATTTGGCTGAGGATTCGCAGTTGTTCTGCTGTACCCATGCAAATGAGCAAATCTCCCGCCAGTAATTGAGTTTCTCCCGTGGGACCCCCGATGAGGGTGCCATCGGCGCGACGAATGGCGAGAACTAAAGCGCCCGATTGCGATCGCAACCGGGCTTCTCTTAGGCTTTGTCTCACAACGGGACAACTTTGAGGATCGATCAGGAACTCTTCCATATAAAAAGCTCGATCGGTTCCCGTCAGGATACCATCCACAAAGTCCATCACCTGGGGTCGAAGTGCTGCTGCTGCCATGCGCCTGCCGCCAGTAATATAGGGGGAAACCACGGCATCAGCACCGGCGCGTTGCATTTTTTGCACCGCTTCTTCTGTACTTGCCCGCGCGATCGCTCGAATGTTTGGATTGAGCGTTTTCGCCGAAATCACCGTATAGAGATTTTCTGCATCCGAAGGCAGCGCCGCCACCAGACAAATCGCCCGTTCAATCGCTACCCTGTGAAGCGTGTCATCCAGTGTCGCATCGCCTTGCACCGCGATATAACCCAACTGTAGCGCCTCCTCTACCGGCTCCATCTGAGAGTCTATGGTCACAAACGCAATGCCTTCCGCCTTAAACTCTTTAGCAATCTGACGCCCGGTGCGTCCAAAGCCACAAAGGATATAGTGTTCGTTTAAAGAATCTACCAAACGCCGCCGCTGCCTCAGTCGTCCTCCCTCTTGAAAGTAGCCTTGAATCAGGGCTTCTGTAAACCGATTGACGATGTAACCGATGCTGACCACGCCTGTTAAAATCAGGGCGATCGTAAACAAGCGACCGCGATTACCCAGCGGATTAGTTTCTCCATACCCCACAGTTGCTAGCGTGATCACAGTCATATAGGCTGCATCTGACCACGACCAACCCTCCACCAGCTTGTACCATAAAGTGCCGAGCAGGGCGACACCAAAGAGTGCGATCGCACCGCCAATCAACTCTTGACGAAGGCGTTCATATTTTTGCTCAAGTGCTGTCCGATCGTTGCTTACACTGCCTGTAGTCACCTAAGTCAATTTTAGAAAAAAATGTGGAGGATACCCTCGCAGGATAACCGCTCTCGACTTGTAAAGTGAAGCACAGAGTCAATATTCTTAGAGAGACAGCTATGTTTGTACTCATTGGTGGAGCCGGACTTGTTGGGTTGGATTTAGCGCAACGGCTGGTAGACCTGGGGCATACCGTCGCCGTAATTGATATCGATCCAAGTGCTTGCCGGTATGTCCGCGAACAAGTCGGCGCAATGGCATTTGAAGGCAGTGCGGTCAGTACCGAGGTGCTGCTAGAAGCCGGTATTCACAAAGCTGATGCCGTCGCAGCCGTTCTCCGTCATGATGCCTTAAATCTAGCAATGGTCACGCTTGCTAAACACTACGGCGTTTCCCATATTGTGAGTCGAGTGCGCCACCGTGATTTTGCCGAACCCCTACGCATTGTCGGGGCTTCTCATATCATCAGTACCGTTGATTTAGGAGTTTCTACAATGGTGAATGCGATTGAGTATCCGCAAGTAGAATCAATGATGCATTTTGAGCAGGGTCAAATTGAAGTTTTAAAACTCTCGATTCCCCAAAAGTGCTATGTTGTCGGTCTTACCGTTGCTGAAATCGCTCAAGAACCCCAATTTCCTACAGGCTCTTTAATTATTGGTTATCAATCCCATCCCCACATGGATTTAGAAATTCCCAACGGAAGTACAGTATTAGAGCCAGGAGCGACGATATTAATGGTGACGAAGCCAGGGTCATTACATCAAGCCATTGATTTTATTAATGGTTGTGCCTAATCATCTTCTAGTTTCATCAGTTGTTCATCAATTGTTTTTATTCGCCCTTGCACAATTTCCTCAGAGAGAATTCGCTGCCGGATCGCCTCATTTAGCGCCCCTTTTTCTGCCAAGAGTAATCGTCGTCGAATGGCGTCAAGTTTTGAGCGATCGCCTTCAACTAATTGTCCCGGACGACGATTATAAAGATTCCGCAGCGCTTTTTCTGCCCCGGCAACTTGCACCTGATAAACGGCTCGCATTTCTTCATAAACACTTTTTGGCAAAACCCCTTTTTTCAATAGACTATCCAATTCATCTTGAGCTGCCTTAGAAGCAATTAACTGAGCCTGCAATTCCTCAATTTGTTGGCGAGAATCTGAGAAGCGAGAGAGTTGCAACCGGCGTACAAACCAAGGTAAACTTACGCCCTGCCCTACGAGAGATAACAACACCGCACCAAACACTAAAGCGATCAACTGCTCTCGCCCCGGTAGTGTTGTAGGTAAGCTAAGGGCAAGAGCCATTGAAAGAGAGCCTTTGATATTACCTAAAAACAGGACGTGCTGCCAGCGCAATGGAATCGGACGGTCAAACCAACGCACTCCAGCCAACAGCGGATAGACAGTGAGGACTCGCGCAATTTGGTAAGCCAAAACGGCAAGCAGAACCGCTGGCAAAGTCCTCCAGAATGTCACCGGGTTTATTTCTACACCAATCAGCAGAAAAATAAAGGTATTGACTGCAAAACTGGCATAGTCCCAAAAACTTAACAACGCGATCCGATCGGAAGCAGACGTGCTGCGAGAAAGCCCAACGTTCCCGAAAATTAATCCAGCTACAACCACAGCCACAGCACCGGATACCCCTAAAGATTGCCCGATTTGAAAGGTTCCTAATGCAACTGCAACGGTTAGCAAGAGACTGCTAAGGGGATCGTGTAAACGAAGAAATACAGGGATGCTTAAATAGCCCAAGACTAAGCCAACGAGACTGCCTCCCACGGCAACAAATAATAGTTGTTGGATTCCTTCTAATACTGTGAGCGAACCTGTCGAATACACTGTCAGAATCAGGTTAAATGAAACTAGGGCGGCAGCATCGTTGAAGAGGGTTTCTCCTTCAACGATCGTGGAAAGCCGGGAGGGTACAGGTATCTCCTTAAAAACGGCAATCATGGAAACCGTATCAGTGTTTGCGAGAATAACTCCAATTAGTAGTGCCGGTATCCAATCTAGCCCTAGCCCAAATTTCAACAGAACGGCAATAATCGCCGAGGAAAGTACCGCCCCTGGACCCGCTAAAAGGGCAATTGGTTTAAACGTGCTTCGGAGACGGCTAACATCTGTATTGATGCCAGCTTCAAAGATGAGAATTGGCAGGAAAAGATTCAATACTAAGGAAGGATCGAGTCCAATCCGGCGAGAAAATAGTTCCGTGATTGGTAAACCTGCCAACACTAAACCCGTGACATAGGGAACGCGAAGCCGCTGTGTCACCAGGGCAACAACTGTGGCAATTAGCAGGAGAATAATCAGAATTGGGACTAACTCTGCAATGTTTGCTTGAGGCTGCTGGTTTGTTTGGTTAAGATTACCGAGAACAAACGGCTGCGGAAAGCACCAGACGGGGAGTTTTGCTAAGGATAAAAGATGCATCATCTGATTTAGCTGATTGGGACAA
This sequence comes from Trichocoleus sp. ST-U1, assembly GCF_039961835.1. NCBI lineage: Bacteria > Bacillati > Cyanobacteriota > Cyanophyceae > Leptolyngbyales > Trichocoleusaceae > Trichocoleus > Trichocoleus sp. ST-U1. The sequence continues at coordinate 20,815 of NZ_JAMPJZ010000005.1, read as the reverse complement.
ACAAAAATGAGGAGCGATCGCAACTTAAACTTTCCCAAAATCATCCTGTCAGACGAGCCGATTGGATCAAGTGCAATGCTCGCGGTCAATCTTAGACTCAACCTGGAGTCGCGTGGACGATGTTAACCGCCTCAGCTAACCTTTCGCAAGTAAGCCTGTTTCTGTTTTCTCAGGGTTTATAGTTCCCTTTAAACAGAACTTTTTGAAAATTCCCTTTAAGATTGCCAAATAAGGATAAAAAATTTCAGGAGTAAGCAGTGAGTCTAGAAACTCTGGTTGAAAATTCCTCAATTCCGGCAGAGTCAGGCGTGTCCGTCCCGTATGACCCAGAAGGCTTTGACGCCTCGGTGATGAGTACCTACGGGCGCTATCCCCTAGCTTTAGAACGGGGTGCGGGTTGCCGCCTGTGGGATAGCGAGGGGCGCGAATATCTGGACTTTGTTGCCGGGATTGCCACTTGTACCCTCGGACACGCTCACCCAGCTTTGGTGGAAACCGTAACTCGCCAAATCCAGACGCTGCACCATGTCTCTAACTTGTATTACATCCCGGTACAAGGGGAATTGGCAAAATGGTTGATCGACCATTCCTGCGCGGATCGGGCGTTTTTCTGCAATTCCGGTGCTGAGGCGAATGAAGGGGCAATCAAACTGGCTCGGAAATATGCCCACACGGTCAAAGGGATCGAAAAGCCGATTATTTTGACGGCCCACGCCAGCTTCCACGGGCGCACGTTGGCGACGATTACCGCTACAGGTCAACCGAAGTACCAGAAAAATTTTGCCCCGTTGATGCCTGGTTTTTACTATGTGCCTTACAACGATATTGGGGCGATCAAGAATGCGATCGCTACCCTTGATGAAGGCGATCAAGGTGTCACCGCAATTATGCTGGAAGCCTTGCAGGGAGAAGGTGGCGTGCGTCCCGGCGATGTCAAATACTTCCAAGAATTGCGGAAAATCTGCGATGAGAACGACATCTTGCTAATTTTAGATGAAGTGCAAGTTGGCATGGGTCGCAGCGGCAAGTTCTGGGGATACGAGAATTTGGGAATTGAGCCGGATATCTTCACGTCTGCCAAGGGATTAGGCGGTGGCATTCCCATCGGTGCAACCTTGTGCAAGAAACATTGTGATGTTTTTCAGCCGGGAGATCATGCTAGCACTTATGGCGGCAATCCTTTTGCCTGTTCGGCTGCGTTAACCGTCTGTCAGACGATAGAACGGGATAATATTCTGCAAAATGTACAAGATCGCGGCGAACAATTACGAGCTGGATTGAGCGCGATCGCATCTAAATATCCCGACCAAATTAGTGAAGTGCGTGGCTGGGGTTTAATCAGCGGCATGGAGTTGAAGGCAGAGATTGATTTAACTTCAGCAGATGTTGTGAAAGCAGCGATCGCCGACGGCTTATTGTTGGTACCTGCTGGTCCCAAAGTGATTCGATTTGTGCCGCCGCTGATTGTCTCTGCTGAAGAGGTAGACCAAGCGCTGCAAGCCGTTGAACGGGCAATGGCAACCGTAACCGCGTAGGAAATCGGAAAGTTTTGAGTTATGAGTGTTGAGTTTTGAATTAAGATGCTAACTCAAACTCATAACTCTTTTAAGCCGCCTCTAGAGGAGCCATTGTCAACCCAGCGCGACTGAGTTGCTCGTGGTAAAGTTCTGCCTGCTCTTGGGGACCCACCCAAACAATCGCTTGACCTTCAAAGTGGATTTGATAGGTGTGTTCCCAAGCGAGATCGCTTGTCATGTCAGGGATATACTTCACCAAACACTCGTGAACGTGTTCAAACGTATTGAAATCATCGTCTAACACGATCACTTTGTAATTAGGATATAACTTGCGGACAACTTGACTAGATCGTTCAGGAGTCTGAACAGGAGCTTGAATCGGTGCAGCGGCGGTCGGTAAAGTTATACCGGAGGCGATCGCGCCAACAGCGGCTGAAAGTCTCCTAGTCATAAGGCAGATTGCGAAAAGACCTTAACAAAATTAATTTACAAGTATTTTGCTCTATTTTAACAATCCTGAATCCCCGAAAGTAACAGGTTAAGTCAGAATCATCTTCGTTTCCTGTGACAACCAAGCAAAACCAGAGCGGGATTTGGTGCAAAGTTTTGGCAAAATGTCAACAAAACCTAGAAACCCTCTACCAGGAATTGTTCAAAGCGTTGTATAAATCCAACCGCCAGCTGTACCAAAGGCCATCCGACCAAACAAATTAACGCCGAATTGCGAGTGCTGATATCTAACCCTTGGCGGACTGCTACAATCACAGCCAGCAAACTCCAAACGGCTAGCACCCGCTCAAGTGGTTGTCCGAACAAAGGAATCAGCGTTAAGAAATTCAGCACTTGCGGAGCATAGGCAAAGCCAATCGGAATCATCAAATCCCTATAGGTAACGTGATTTGGTTTTCGCCACTCCCCAATCTTCCAAATGGTAAGCGTCCAGAAATAGTAGCCTCCCACAATGCTCATCCCATCAATCAGAAGCGCCAGCAGCATTACGGGCAGCGTTGCCAGGTTAATTAATAAAATAACAGCACTACCCAAAGCATGGGACAGTGCTGCTAAAATCACAATAGTTTGGGCAATTCGATAGGTTTTAGGCGTATTTCGAGCATTTTCATAAAAATTTCCATCTAAAGCAAGTGCATTCCAAAGGGTCGTGCCCAAGCTTACTTTTGATTCCTCGCTGCTCACGTTGAATCCTTACTACTCACGATTGATGACAACTTTGGATAGGATACTGCGTCAGGGATGCCCCAGGGAGCCAATCACCAAAAAAATTCACTTCCTGACCGAAATTAATTGACGTTAAGACAGTAACAGTAAGCAACTAGATATTCTTGAATGCTGCGATTGATTTGGCGGATACTTGTATGGCTTCGAGGGGGAACCTTGAAGCTGTTGCTCCTAGCGGTCTTTATACTCATAATCTGGGGTATTACTTCGCCAGTCGGGACTGTAGTATGGTGGCTGGAACAAGGAGCAGAAACTTTAGGTTTGAAGAAAAACCAAAGCTCGATCTTGCCACCCAACAATGACTCAAATCCTGATGCCAAATCCTCCCCAATCAATTGTTACATTGTGTTTTTGACAGGAGTAGGAGATTTTTCTGCCAATGAATTAACACCGGGGGAAGAAGTCTTTTTAGACCGGATTGTTGAGAGTCATCCTAACTGCGTAGCTGTAGGAGATGTTTTCCCATACTCAGCGGAGAACAAGGGTCTAGGAGGACAGCGGTTATTAAGTCCCGTATGGCACTTTGCGAATCGAAATGGTGGGATGGGAATCGCCAGCGTGTTGATCAAAATCCGCAATCTCTGGCGATTTGCGATTTCCGCCGATCCTCGCTATGGCTCTATTTATAATCAGGGGATTGCCAATGCCATCATCGAGCGAATGAATGGTGGGAAGCCGATTTCCCGCACAGAGAGTAAACCGCTTGACATCATTCTCGTTGGAACGAGTGGTGGTGTACAAGTTGCCTTGGGTGCGGCTCCCTATCTGAACCAATGGCTACATCCAAAAATCACTATCGTCTCTGTGGGTGGGGTCTTTAATGGGAGGTCGGGCTTTCAGGCGGCTCGTTTCTATCACCTGCGAGGTCGTCGAGACTGGGTTGAGGATCTCGGCGGTATTGTCTTCCCCTCTCGGTGGCTGTGGAACGTGAGTTCCCAATTTAATCAAGCTCGTTTGCAAGGACGTTATTCAGCCCGGAGCAGCGGCTCCCACGCTCACGATGGCCCTGAAGGTTATTTTGGTCTAGAAGTTGCTAAGCCGGAGGACATGACTTATGTAGAGTTAACCCTCCAAGAGGTGAATAAACTTCCTATTTGGTCGCTAGAGAAGCCAGCAAAGTAGTCATTGCGAATCGGGAATGGCTATCCAATTAGCCATTCCCGATTCACAAATATCACTTCCAATCTTCCCAATTCTGGTTGAAAATTGAGGTGTCTGGAAAGACAGTCGGATTGTTATTCTTATCCAATCGACGTTTCAGCGCTTCTAGTTGTGGTTCGGCGCGTGGCAGTTCATCCACTAGCTGATAAGGCGCGATCGCATTTTCTAAGGCAAAAGCGGCTGTTGTTCCAGCAGCAGCCCCCGCCGACCATTCAAAGGAATGCACTCGATAGGCAGCGGCGGCAATATGACTGGTCGCAATACTTTTCCCTGCCACGAGCATATTGTTGATTTTTTGGGGAATCATCGCTCTGAGAGGGATTTGGAACGGATAAGCTTGACCTGCACCCCGTCGTTCACCTTCCCGTTCGGTGTTTCCTGGAGCTTCTGCGGGGCTTTGGGTCATGCAAGGATGGAAGTCGATGGCATAGTGACCAATGCCTACAGCGTCGGGATAGATGGTGGAACGAGTGCGCCGCATGACTTGTTCCGGCGGCTTGGTGCCGCTCAGTACAGACGCTACTTCCAGTCCTGCAAGCGATGCCTGTAGTCTCCGATAGGTATCTGGTGACAATGTTTGACGGTAGTAGTCGTCTTTGTAGTTACGGCGAGAAATATCAATTTCCCAAATGCTAAAACCTTGAGGATAAGCCAAGGTGGGGCGTCCAATAATTCGCCGTCCTTCCCGCATATAAGGATACTTAGATAACCCATGCACCGTTCCCATTGGGGAATCTAACCCACTCAGGTAACGGTTATTGGGTTTCGCCTGCTTAACTCCTGGGCCAAGTTGAGAGTCGGTGGTTCCAGCAACCAGCCAGTGAAAATATCCCAGCGCGTTTTCCTCGCCTTTGCGGAGGGTTTCGGTTCGCAATCCTCCCATCCATTCTCCAGGCTGTAGCTGTCCAGCGGCTTGCAACTGGTCGCGAGTGTAAACTAAGTTATCTTCGGCGTTTCCGGGGCGGTAGTCGTTGCCCCAAGTCCAGTTCTGCATGGAGATGTCGCCGGGAGTGGGTCCCGTATAGGAGAGACCCCCGAATTTGGTCGTTTCTCCAGCTTTAGGACTCCAAATCCGCCGGTAGGTGAAGACTAGCCCAAAGTCCGCCAGTCGCTTTAATTCATAGCTGTAGTAGGGTTCATATTGAGAATAGAACGGTGGCGGGGTATGGGTTTGTGGTTGTTGGGTTGCCTCCATTGCAAAGGTGTAGGTAAAGCCTTGGGTGCAATAGCGATCGCCCGTTTCACTTGAAGAAGAAGGTTCCAGGTAAGAACGGGGGTCGATACCTAGCCGGTAGGGAACGTCAGCCAGGGCAATCAGTTCGCCGGTTTCTGAGGCGTCAACCACGTACCAATTTGGGGCTGCGGGTGCTGGCTTTTTCGCTGGCTGGGGTACAAAACGGACAATGGTTTTTTCAAACTGAGGCGAGTTCTCGTAGCGATAAGAATCCTCAATCGTTTGCGATAGCGGCAGCGTGTTGAGAGGAGATGCGCCTTTAGCTGGGCGATGCTGGATAGCGATCGCACCTTGAATCAAATTGCCCGCTTGGTCGATATTCAGTTCTTTGATTACCGTCGAGGGAAACCATTTCAGCTTGCCTCTGCCTCTTTTGGCAGCATCTTGCAATTGGTCGTACAGCAGTTTGTGAGCATCGCGGGGAAGAAAGCAGGATTCACTAACCCAACAATCGCCAGGATTGAGTTCTCCATATTTGCGATTGATTCGCTGTCGCAAGTCCAGGTAGCCGCGAGAATATAACAGCTTTTGCCGTTGGGTAGGGCGTTCATCCAGTGCGGAAGTTCCCTGTGCGGAAATTTGTCCTCCTACCCAGTCGGTAATTTCCGTGAGGCAAACGGTTCGCCCCGCCAATAAGCCTTCGTAGGCAGTCGCCGCACCGGAGAGTCCCCCTCCAACGACCAAGATTTCACACTCCACTGTTTGATCTGGGTTTCTAGGGGGTGCTGCCAAAGCAATTGGAGTGAATGATTCTAGCAATGTTAAGCCTAGAGTCAGGCTAAGGAGCGATCGCTTCATGTTTAGACGTTTCAGCTTCTACGTATATCTAGCTAGCTCTCCGACGCTACCACTCTCAAATTGTTCATTGCAAGCTTTTCTGGCGGCAGTCAGAACAAGCGATCGCTCTAGCCTATCCCGAAAAGGCGATAAATATTCCTCTACTCGAATCCCCCTGTTGAATTAGATGGCGATTCAAGTCAGCATCTGCACTTTTCTATAGCTAGCAGTGCAGCTAATTCCCGCTATTGGTAGTGCTTCGGATTTTGATTGCAGTAGCGCTGCGAATAAATCCTAATTTCCTAAGGACTCGCTGAATAAGCCTCTACCTAATGAGATGTTTTTAGTTCTGAAAATCCCTTACTTTAGCCTAGTTTTTAATTTCATTATCCTGTATAAAACCGAACAAAAATAGATTGCATTCATTTTTATTCTAAAAAACAAATATCGATCGAGATTTAGTTGCAATTTAGAGCAAGCTAGAGATCGCATCTGATAGACACGGCGCTGTAATATGTTTTTTGGAATTTCCAGTGAAGCTACAAAGTAATCTTTAGCAGCAAGTAGGGTTTTAAAGAAGGAATTGATACGATTAGCTCTCTCGGTAAGCAAACATATCTAAAGAGAGAGGTAGTTGAAGAAAGATTAAGCAGTATTAGTAGATGTATACCTGCTCAGATGTAAATGATCGCTGAGTTGAGAAAAAAAATTTAGTGCATCAAGACTTTCCTGAATTTGTTAGCTCTTTTTTGGCTAACGAACCTACGGTCAGCCCTAGCAAACAAAAGCATTTCCTGGAGATTTAACCATGATGAAACGAACAACAGCAACTGCTGCCCTTGTAGCAGTTGGATTATTTACGTCTCTGGGCTTCTCAGCCGTAGCTCAGACCACCCGCCCCGTAACGCCATCAACCCGACCGGCAACGCCGTCAAACCGACAGGCAACGCCATCACGCAACAGCCAGTTGACTGCCCTAGATAGGCAGTTTATTATGGACGCCGCCCACGGGGGAATGGCAGAAGTACAACTTGGGCAACTGGCGTTAGAAAAGTCAACCGACCCGAATGTAAAGCAGTTCGCGCAGCAGATGATTCAGGAGCATACACGGGCGAACCAAGAGCTGATGCAGTTAGCGGCTCAGAAGGGAGTCACGCCTCCAACCACTCCGGGGCCAAAGTATGAAGCGGCAATGATGCGGCTTCAGCAGTTGTCTGGAAAGAGCTTCGACCAAGCCTATATGATGGAGGGCGGGCTGAACGGTCACTTGGAAAGTGCCGCAGTGTACCAGCGTCAAGTTGGACTGGGACAAGATCCCGATCTAAAAGCATTTGCTAACAAAATCTTGCCAAGGGTGCAGGGTCATTTAGAAATGGCTGCGTCGATGACAGGTGCCAGGGTGGCTGAGACAGACAATGCGATGCCTGGAATGCCTGGAATGTCTGGGATGCAGATGAACCGAGGGACGCAGATGAACCGAGGGACGCAGATGAACCGGGGGATGCAGATGAACCAGGGGACGCAGACAACCCCGAATATGCAGATGAACCGGGGAATGCAGACAACTCCTGGGACACAGATGACTCCTGGAACACAGACGACCCCAATGCAGATGAACCGTGGGACGCAGATGAACCAGTAACATTGAACCAGTAACATCGGGCAATACTATAGAGCGATCGCATTTTCCTACGGGAGAGTGCGATCGCTCTTGTTTGTAGAGACGCGATTCATCGCGTCTCTACAAACAAGGTTATTTAATCTACCATCCCAAGATGGTTTTAACGGAGGGAGCGATCGCTATTCTTTATGACTACACTAAGCGAAAAATAAACGGGTAGCGGTAGGGTTGCCATCATCTTCCACGCTGATTATCTCGCCAGAAGATAGTGAAGAACCAAGCGATCGCTCCCAACACCAACAAAACGGGTGTTAACCAATCGCCCCAACGCACATATAAAGTCTGTGTTTGTCGTCGATAAATTGTGGCTACGTGTAGCTGGTAAGTATTCATTTTAGATATCCACAAGGTTCTCCCGTGAGGATCTATCACGCCAGAAAATCCAGTATTCGTAGCGCGGACAGCCCAGCGATCGCTTTCGATTGCCCGCATCAAATCTTGAGCGTGATGCTGAGCCATCATTGAAGAGGTGTAATGGGCATCATTAGACGCTGTGAGGATAAATTCCCCACCCGCAGCCGCCTGACGCCGGAACAGTTCAGGAAAGGCGGAATCATAGCAAATACCCACAATGGCGCGTCCAAAGGGTGTATCAAATATTTGATTTGTTTTGCCAGGAATTAAGTGAGCATCGAGAGGAGAAAGTTTATCAATTAGTTTCCCTAAAACTTTTTCAAAGGGAATAAATTCCCCTAAAGGCACTAACTTGGTTTTGTCGTAGCGACTAAAAGTTTCACCAGTACCCGTAATCGTATAAAGACTATTTGTATAATCATTTCCCTCTTCCCCAAAGGTTCCTACCCAAGCAACTACACCTTTATCCAAAATTGCTTGTAAGAAAGAATCTCGAATCCAACTGGGTTGCGTCCATTGGACGGGTAATGCTGTTTCTGGTATTAAAACAGCATCAACTCCCTCGTCCGCTAAAGTTTTGTAGCCGCTGGTATAGCCTTCGATTGCACGACGCCAGCCAATCGGATCGAATTTGAGTTTATTGGGAATATTTCCTTGAATAATTCCTACTTTTAATGCAGTTTGGGGAGGTTGAATCAAGGGACGGCTATACAGCCCAAATCCGATTAGATGTAACGCTACTAATAACCCAGCCGCAATGCTTAAATAACCTGGATGAAGAACGAACCGCCCTAGCGAAGCCATGCGCGTTAGCGCTTTAGGCGCAGAGGACGCAGAGGAAGGAGTGGAAAAATCTGTTTCTTCTCTATGTCTTATGTGTTGTTTGCGGTTAATCCATGCTTCGGCAATTAAGCCATTAACGGCTACAATTGCTGCGGTTACTGTGTTCGGGCCAGAGATTTTACCAAGGTGCAAAATAGCTAGATTGTGAGGACTTTGGGTATAAGAAAGGGAAGTCCACCATAGCGATCCAGAACCCCAAAGACTTTCAAGTCCGCACCACAAAGCAACGCCAATCAAAAGACGAAGAAAGGATGAAGATGTTTTGCTTTCTGGCTTGCAGAGGAAAGCCATACCAGTTGCCCAAATTGCAACTAATCCGGCTCCCCAAAGGGTGATGAAAGTCCAACAAAAGAATGCGATCGCTAAACTTGCCAGCCAGGGAACCCCCAACCATGTCATCGGGTGAATCCCGGTAATCCAAGATAAAGCAACGCCGTGATAGCCAATCCCCCACGCCAAACCAATTAAAAAGGGAGAATTAAAACTAAAAAATGAAGAAGTTTCTCCTCCTTTTTTAAGCTTCAATTCTCCCTTTTTAACGATTAAAATCCACAGAGGGGCTAAGGCAATCCAAGCTAGGGGCCATGCTTGGATAGGAGCTGTTGTCACCCCCATCAAGATGCCACCTACCAGAGAAATTAAAAATGCAGAATTAAAAATTAAAAAAGGTAGTTTCTTCATTTTTAATTTTGCATTTTTAATTTTTAATTCTCTACTTCTTCCTCATCATCAGTCGAGTCAGTCGAGTCAGTCGAGGGGGGTACTAATGCAACAGCAGCGATCGCATCATCTTCATCCAGGCGTTGCACCCGGACTCCAGTTGCCATCCGGGATTGCAGGGAAATCGCATCGGTTGCTTGACGGATGATAATGCCTCGGTTCGTCACCATCATTAGCTCATCGCCTTCATTGATCACCCGCAATGCAGCGAGTCGATCCTTCGGCTTCCGAAACTTTGTGGCGACTAACCCCATCCCGGCGCGATTTTGCAGGCGGAATTGGGAAACCGGGATTCGCTTACCGTATCCACCCATTGTAATCGCCAACACCCACGGCCCTTGACCATTGGTGATAGGGGCGTCTTCACTGGTTGCTTCCAATGCTTCCGCTGCTTCCGACTCCTCACTCTCGACGATCTTCGCAACCACCTGACTTGGCAAGATATCCATGCTGATCAGCTCATCCGCATTGCGGAGAGCCATTGCCCGAACGCCTCGCGTGGCGCGACCGAGGGGACGCAGTTGCTCGTGATTGGTTCTAAAGTGAATTGCCATTCCTTGTCGCGATCCAATGATGATGCTGTCATCGGCTCTCGCTCTTCGCACCCACCGCAACTGGTCGCCTTCTTCCAGGGAAATCGCAATCAAGCCATTTGCCCGAATATTGCCGAAAGCAGACAGTTCTGTCTTTTTGATGTAACCACCCTTGGTCAGCATCACCAGATATTCATCGCTGGTAAACTCTGTAACCGGCACGATGGAGGTGATTTTCTCGTCTCGCGGGATGGGCAGCATTTGCACAATCGGGATACCCCGCGCCGTGCGAGACGAAGCTGGGATTTGGTACGCCTTGAGGCAGTAAACGACACCGCGATCGCTAAAAAATAGAACGCTATCGTGGTCGCAGCAGGTGAGGAAATGCTCAACGCCATCATCCTCTTTCATGCCAGTGCCTTTCTTCCCTCTCGTATTGCGGCTTTGCGCCTCGAAAGTGTTGACTGGCATCCGTTTGATATAACCCTGCTCTGTTAGCAGAATTAAGGCTTTTTCGTTGGCAATTAAATCGGTGTCATCAATCTCACCTTCCGCGTGTTCGATGGTGGTTCGTCGCGGTGTTGCGAAGGTAGTTTTGATTTGCGACACTTCATTTTCAATGATTTCCAGGATGCGACTTTTGTTCGCCAAAATATCCTGCAAATCGGCAATTTGCGCTTGTAACTCTTCGTGTTCTAAGCGAATTTTTTCAGCTTCCAGTGCTGTCAGGCGTCGCAACTGCATCTGCAAAATCGCATCCGCTTGCGACTCAGACAACCCGTAAGTCTCCATCATTTCCGCTTTGGCGGTTGGGGTGTCGGCGGCTCTGCGGATTAGCTCAATCATTGCATCCAGGTGCAACAGGGCAATCAGCAGCCCTTGCAGCATATGGTCTCGCTCTTCTGCTTTCCGCAATTCGTAGCGGGTACGACGGGTGATGCACTCAATCCGGAAATCTAGGAAAACGGTCAGGAATTTCTTGAGACTGAGTAACTGGGGTTCCCCATTTACCAGCGCCAGCATATTCGCCCCAAAGTTTGCTTGGATGGGCGTTTGCTTGTAGAGGTTATTCAGGACAACGCGGGGATAAGCGTCTCGCCGGAGTTCTACGACAATCCGCATTCCATCGCGATCGCTTTCATCCCGAATATCGGCAATTCCCTCTAACCGCTTCTCATTCACCATTTCGGCAATTTTCTCAATCAGCGCCGCCTTATTCGTTTGGTAAGGCAACTGAGTGATAATGATTGCTTCCCGGTCAGGACGCCCCCGATGTTCAATGGTTTCTATTTGGGCAACGCCCCGCATTGTAATCGAGCCGCGCCCAGTCGTATAGGCTTCCTTAATCCCAGAAACTCCCAGAATTTGTCCGCCTGTCGGAAAGTCTGGGCCAGGAATATACTGCATCAACTCCAGGTCAGTAATTTCTGGATTGTGGATCAAGGCGATCAATCCAGAGATTAACTCTCCCAGATTGTGCGGGGGAATGTTCGTTGCCATTCCCACGGCAATCCCGGAAGAACCATTGAGCAACATCTGGGGAATGCGTGCGGGTAATACCAGCGGTTCTTGCTGGGAACCATCGAAGTTATCCCCAAAATCTACTGTTTCCGCTTCAATATCCTGGAGGAGGGCAACCCCTGTGAGGGCTTGCAAGCGGCATTCGGTGTATCGCATTGCCGCTGGTGGATCGTTGTCCACCGAGCCGAAGTTGCCGTGTCCGTTAATCAGCGGGTCGCGCATGGAAAAATCCTGCGCCATCCGCACTAGGGCGTCGTATACCGCTGTATCACCGTGAGGATGGTATTTACCCAGCACTTCCCCCACCACACGGGCACATTTGCGGAAAGGTCGATCGTGGGTAAGACCCAGCTCATTCATGGCGTAGAGAATCCGCCGGTGTACAGGTTTCAGACCATCCCTAGCGTCTGGGAGTGCCCTACCAACAATTACGCTCATCGCGTATTCCAGGTAAGACCGGGACATCTCGCTCCCTAAATCCGTGGGGATAATCCGCTCCGGGGAAGTGGTCATACTGTGAAAAAGCTCCAAAAGTATAGAAAAATGGCAGATAATATGCAAAGGCTTGCAATAACTTCCGCCTTAATTCCAAATAATGACAAATTCTATTAAAATTTTATCACATTTTGGTCTTTCTGGGTCGTTAGTTCCGGCTTAATTCCTAATGATTAATGGCGAATCGTTTGTGGCTAGTAATGCGTTTTGCTATTCGCCCCAAACCATCCAGAATTAATAATCTTTTAACTGACTTTGGTTACTCAGCGATCGCTTCTTGCTGCGTTTTGAGTTGAGCCGTAATCAGAGGTGCTTTGGGAGCCAGAAAAAAGCCAATCAAACTGGCAAACAAGACAGGCGTTAACGGACTGATGTTCGTTAGTTTCGTCAACAGTAAAGTTGTACTTACGGGCGTCCGCGTTACCGATGCATTGAAAGCCGCCATGACGCAAATCATGGCAAGGGCAGGATTCAGTCCCGGAATCAATAGGGCGATCGCTTTGCCGATACAAGCACCCGTGAAAAAGATCGGGATGATAAACCCACCCCGCCAACCACCTGTAACCGTAATGGAAATCGCCACCATTTTGGCAATCGCTAGGGTTAACAAGAAAGCGATTGAAAAATCACGCTCGAGGACTTCTGCTAACTCTTCGTGTCCAAAATAACGGGTGAGGGGGAAAAGAGTCGCTAAAATGCCCAATCCTAAACCAGCAAAAGTCGTCCGTACATAAATGGGACCGGGAATTCGAGCTAAAAGGCGATCGCATCCTCGAAAAATGCTCATGAACAGCCATCCGGCTATGGCTCCAATCACTCCGTACAGGATCGCCATCGCAAAATCATCAATGTTGTCGAGAGTGTACTGGGGAAAATGCCAAGTTGGGGCAATCCCTAGTTTGGTAATTGCCGCAAAAACTAGATAACTCGCGCAACTCGCCACAATTGCTGGCAGAATTGCTTCGTAATACTCCAAAACGTGTTGATGATGCAAAATCTCTAAGGCGAACATGGCACCGCCCAGAGGTGCGCCAAATAAAGCAGTGAAGCCCGCCGCCATCGCCGCTAAACTCATCGATCGCAGGTCTTCCCCCTGCAAATTCAAGCGGTCAGCGACCCAAGTTCCCAAGGAGCCAGTGACTTGTACCAGCGGTGCTTCTGGGCCAGCACTGCCCCCAGCCGAGATGCTCAATAGGGACGCCAGAATCATCGAGGGATTTTTGGTCGCATCCAGGCGTCCGCCGCGAAAGTGGATATTATCAACAAGTACGGCAATTTCACCGGGATTCCCTAGAAAATAAATCACCAAGCCGATTAGCAACCCGGCAAGTGGCATCACCAGCAGTAGAGTCGGCCCTTCAACCCGGTTAAGGATGTGAATCAAGAACTCCAGAACGTTCCAGTACAACCCAGCGAATAAGCCACAAGCAGTACCGAGAACCGTCCAGCGTAAGACCCAGCGTGAAATCATCAGAGGATTTCGCTTTGCCAAGCCAAAAAGTTGAGGAAATCTCCAGCGTTGAGTGCGATCGGGGGGGTTGGGCTTTTTTGGTGACACTGCTATTTCCTCGCTATTGCAGGTAAAAGAGTTTTCTCCTCCGCCCAGACTCCGCAATCGGGCGTAAAAGTTATACTTTTTTATTCATAAATTGAATCATAAGATACAAAATTTTGAGGTTAGTTATGAACAACTTATCTACGCGATAAGTTTCTGTTGGATGATCCAGGAGAAGCGAGAGAGGACGGATAAGGCAGACGGCATTTTAAAATTTAAGCCTCAAGACAGTGTATGTCTCCCCACGGAGGAGTTTAAGCTGAGTCACGGACAGTTAAACCTATTTGGGTAAATATATATGAGCGCTGAACAAGTTTCTCAAGATGAAGAGATGAACGAACAAGAAGAAGCACTAGACCCAGAAGTGAAAGAAGCGATCGCTAAGATCAAACAGCCTCCGTCAATCAACGAAACTCTGTTGAATGTAGAGCCAGGTGAACTGAAGAATAACCCGGCGGTGGCACCTCAAATGTACAACGAAGGTGAAGATTTGAGGGATGATTTGAAACGGGATTAAGCAAGGTGCAGATAATGCCAGAAAGCATTGATGCTGCCTATGATTGATCCTGGTGTTGCCAACCTTTCTCGGACTATGCTGCCTGTAATCTACTCAGATGAGTTTCTCGATCACGACACGGGTCGATCCCACCCAGAACGACCCGCACGCCTGACGGCAATTGTGAACGCTTTAAAAGCTGCGCCTTGGGCAGCTCAAATTGAATGGCAGCTGCCAACGCCAGTAGAGAACCGTGCGATCGCGCCGATTTTACAACAAGTCCACACTCAACAACACATTGAGAAAGTCCGGCAGATTGCCCAGAATGGTGGCGGATATTTGGATGGTGGCGATACCCTCGTTTCCCCTCGGAGTTACGATGTGGCAATGCTTGCAGCCAGCGCGTGGCTGGATGGGGTAGATCGCGTCCTCGCTACCAATAACCCAGCTTTTGTGCTGGCACGTCCCCCCGGACACCATGCAGAACGCAATTATGGCATGGGGTTTTGTTTATTTTCCAATGCAGCGATCGCAGCCTACTACGCCCTCGAACAACCCAGCATCAATCGCGTTGCTATCCTCGACTGGGATGTTCATCACGGCAACGGCACGCAAAATATTGTAGAAACCCACCCCCAAATTGCCTACTGTTCCTTGCACCAATCTCCTTGCTATCCCGGCACCGGACAAGCTTCCGAACGCGGTATCCACAACAATGTGCTGAATTTCCCCATGTTTCCTGGCAGCACAATCACTGAATACCAACCGCTTTTTGAGCAGAAGATTGTACCCTTTTTAACCAATTTTCAGCCAGATTTGCTGATAGTCAGTGCTGGTTATGACGCGAATGCAGATGACCCATTAGCTAGTATTAACCTGCAACCGCAAGATTATGGGTTATTTACCGATTATTGTCTGCAAGTAACTCGTCGCATTGTTTTTGGTCTTGAGGGCGGTTATGACCTCTTATCATTAGCGAAATCTGTTCTATCGACGATTGAGCGATGTTTAGTATAGGCTTTTGGCGCTCAGTTTTTGCCGCTTAAAATAGGACGCAGGACTGAAGGGTGAGGACTGAGTAACTAATCGTTTAAAGCACCATTATTTAGCGATCAAGAAAAAAGAGTTGTTTCTATTCTGGCGCAGCCCAAAGAAATTCTCGTGTGATTATTTCCAGTCTCAATGGCGTTAAGGAAATATACTTAGTCCTTGCTTTGCACTGCAACGCTTAACATCACTTTTATCTGAGTCAGTCAAGCGTTGCGCTAGCTCCACACTCTTTAACTCTTTCCACTCCAAGCAATCGGAGGACTGGGATAGGATGCCGAGTAAGAAGCACTAGGGCGAGTTTTCGTTTCTTCGTCTAGGACTTTCACAACTTTGTTGTAAATTTCTTCTGCCTGTTGCAGAGAATCACCAATGCTGGTTAATCCCAGCTTGCCGAACTCGGAAAGACAACCCATGAGATGGAAAACGGTGCCGGTTTCTGTACTGGTATCAAAGTGCAGCCGTTGGTGGGCAATAATATCCATCAAATCATTCGGCAACAGCCCTACATAACGTTCTTTTTGGAGGTTGTCGGTAGCAACATAGTATTTTGGGCGACCTTGTTGGCTATAGAACAAACCCGTGGAACTGTCATAGCGACCGTTGGTTAAAAACTTGAGGGTCATAAACGGGTGAGTCGTCCCGCCTTTCCGCAGATTGATTTCAATCGCTTGGATATCCCACTGTTCCCCAGATTTTTCGGGGTGATGGCAGGCAATAAAGTCCACCCCAAAGCGTTCTAAAGCTCCTTTTTTTGCCAAATTTCGCCCCACACGCAATCCTAAATCCTGCAAGCGCAGGCGGTAAGCTTCATCGGCGGGGAAGTTGCAACCGAGATAAATCTGACCATCTGGGCCACCCAGAATTTGGTCGTGCGTGGAGAGAATTTCTACCTCTCCATTGGGGTCAATGCGACCTTGAACGCTAGGCGATCGCTTATGCTCTCCTTCAATAAAAGCTTCTACAATTGCCCCTAACTCTGGGATACGGCTGGAAAAATTTTCCCAAGTTTCTGCCTTGGCTTGAAAGCTCAAGGAAGAAAAGCGATCGCTGATAGCGGCAACCCTTTCGGTATGGGAGGCTTCTCCGGGTGCTACATTTTTGATCGGTCTGAGATCCAGTAGCGCATTCCCCTCGCCGGAAAATCCTTCATTGAGTTTGACAACCATCCGCTTTAACTGGGGTTGGCGTTCCCATAATTCGGCTGCGGCTACACCCAAGTCTTCTGCATTCCAGACACTGTCGCTGCCATCGGGATGAGGAACCCCACACTCGGCAAAGATTTTCCGGCTGCCGCTTTTGGTGCCCCAGGTGAGTAAATCGGGGTCGAGCGCCAGAAGGGGAATGCCCATCTGTACTGCCAAATCTCGCTCTAGCAAGGTCGAGTTATAGCAAATCATGTAAGATTTTTCGGGGCGCAAGGCTTGCCGCATCCGCTCCATCAAGCGAGGGCGCTCTAAAATCTTCTGAGTCAGAGGTTTGGCTGAGGAATCGTAGGTAGAAAATAGTAACAAGCGATCGCGAGCATGAGAAAACGGAATTCCTGGCAACAGCTGCAAGTAGTAATCAATCACAATTGGCGGTAACGGCTGTGAAGTTACATAAATCAGCCGCGTGCGCGGGTGTCGCAGGCGAATTAAAGAGAAGAGCAGCCGCTCTTCATAATTGAGAAAGCCCTGAATTTTAAGTAGTTCCCGCTGGTCAAGGCTGACCGAAGGAATCACTAAAATATCGTAGTCATCGCTGTCGAACAAATCGACTCCCTGCCAGCGATCGCGCAGTTGGGCTTGAAGCAGTTGAAACTGCTCCGCCTGCTTAGAGGAATTCTCTACACCTTGCATTACCATAGACCTCCGCCTTGCTCCCAACGCTGCCCCTATCAGCGATTTTACCCAGATCAGGGGGAAAATATGGGCTTTGCGACACAAAACTGTAATTCTGCTTGACTGATGGCGCGAGTTGGAAACAAACAAACAGATTCCGCCTCGGCTGTTTCCAAAAAAAAGATACCCTCACTAAACCCGTAGATTTGAGGATAATGAGGGATTTTGATGAAGTTTAAAGTTTAATCCAATCTACTTGGGAACCCCCGCCGTCAGTACCTCATGTCCTGATTCAGTAACTAACACATCATCTTCAATGCGGATACCAATCCCACGCCACCTATCATCAATTGCAGGTTGCCCCTCGGCTGGTTCTACATCCAGTCCAATATATAGACCCGGTTCCACTGTTAGCACATGACCGGGTTGCAAACTCTGCCAAACTTCTTCCCCGTGCTTATAAACACCAGCATCGTGGACATCTAAACCCAGCCAATGTCCGGTGCGGTGCATATAAAAGGGTTTATATTTCTCCTCTTTGATAATTTCTTCAATATCACCCGCCAGAAGTCCCACATCGATTAAACCTTCGACCAAAACACGCACTGCCGTGTCGTGACCTAAGTTGTAGGGATTTCCGGGTTGAACTTGCGCGATCGCCTGTAACTGCGCTTCTAATACAATGTCGTAAAGTATCTTCTGCTCTGTCGTAAACTTGCCCCCGACCGGAAATGTGCGCGTGATGTCGCCGTTGTAGTAGTCGTAGCAACAACCCGCATCAATTAGCAGTAACTCGTTATCCTGCATCTGCCGATTATTCTCAATGTAGTGCAGTACGCAAGCATTCGCGCCAGAGGCAACAATTGAGGGATAAGCTGGCCCCATTCCACCCCGTTTTCGGAAGATGTGTTCTATCTCCGCCTGCACTTCGTACTCGTAACGCCCCGGTTGAGCGAATTCTCGCGCCCAGTTGTGAGCTTCTGCTGAGATGTCAGCCGCACGACGCATCAATTCTATCTCGGCTGGACTCTTCACCAGTCGCATCCCATGAAGCACCGGATTAGTATCTTCAATCGCAATGGGTCCCGTACCCCGCTTGGGATAACCCGCCATCAACCGCTGCCAGTGGGTGAGGATAGTCTCATTAAAAGCGCGATCGCGTCCCAAATGATAATAAATCCGGTCGGCTTTTTCTAAATACTGAGGTAGTTTCTCATTTAGTTCTGCAATCGGGTAAGCTTCATCCGCCCCATAGAATTCTTTTGCCTTTTCCACCCCGACCCGATATCCCGTCCAAACTTCCTTCTCTCGTTCCTTCGGCTGGACAAACAATACAAATCGGTGTTCTGCATGGTGGGGCGCTAAAACTGCCACCGCCTCTGGTTCGTTAAATCCAGTTAAGTAATAAAAATCACTATCTTGCCGAAAAGTGTACTCAACATCGTTGTGCATGACAGCCACTGGGGCACTCCGAAAGATGGCAGTGCCGTTGCCAATTTTCGCCATCAACTGCTCGCGACGCGCTGCGTATTCTGCTTGCATAATCTCAACTACGTATCTTTGTTTTTCTAGGTGGTCGAGTCAATCAAATTGACCAATATATTTTCAAGGTTATACTATGAGAGATTTGGTAACAAATCTTTATAGGGTGTACTCGAATACAACTCAAATTAAAATTTTCTGAATCGTTAGCGATTTTTTCAGGGGATTGGCTGCGCGATCGCTAATGACTGGATTCGACGGAACGATACTCCCGATCGACTCTTGCATCTATTAAATGAGAACAAAAATATTTCAGATAGCAAAAAAACCGCTTCCATCTCGCTTAGCAATTTTACAAACGAATGATAGAGGCAACTATGACTCGCTTCCCCCTTCAAGAACAAGATGAAGTCACAGATTTAAAGGTCAAAACAGTATATAACGAAATTTTGTCTGAATTAGGGTTTGGCATCATTCCCAACATTTTCAAATCAATGGCGATAAATCCCGGTGTGCTGGAAGCGAATTGGAAAAAATTCCGCGCTACCATCCTGCAAGGAGATGTGCCCCGCACCCTGAAGGAAATGGTGGGAGTTGCCATCTCTCAAGCTCACAACAGCCCCTATGCCCTCAACGTTCACTTGCATGGATTATCTGCTCTAGGAATGAGCGAGGAAGTTCTCCGGACATTGGTTTCAGACTTTGCTGCCTGTCCCCTCCCCAAGCGCGAAAAAGCAGTCATTAGTTTTGGCTTACTTGCCGGGACTAAACCCCAGGAACTGACCGCAAAAGATTACCAAAATCTCCGAGAGTTGGGGCTAGATGACTCAGAAATCTTCGAGATTATTGCGACTGCTGACTTATTTACCAGCATAAATCGATACACAGATGCGATCGCTCTCGAAATTGACCAATTGTAAATTGCCAGTTTTCTCGTGAGTCCGTATTTTCTTGAGAATGTCGTTCGTTAAATTTCAGGAAAAACAGAATCATCCCAATAATGGGCAATACCCATGACTCTTTCCCTCCGTTTGATAGTAGCAATGAGCTAGAAAAACAAGCTCGCGAACCACTACTGCTGATAGCCCGCCGTCTGCTTGCGGAAGCCCAAGCTCTTTCCAGCCGCATCGCCGCTGTCAATGAAATTGCGACAGCGATTAACCGTACCCTGGATATAGACGAGATTTTGCGGGTTGTTGGTAAACAAGCTAAATGGCTCTTGGATTTCGAGCATTGTAGTGTCTATATCTGCACCGATACCAGTTCTTGCCGCCTCGTAACCCTATTTGGCGATCCTGTAGAGTTGACTGCCACGATTGTCGCAGAGGACAGCCCTTTAGGTCGTGCAATGAAAACAGGTCAATCGCAACTGATTCGAGAAGGCTCTCCATCTGTTTTTCTGCACTCTTATGCTTCCCAAATATTCGTCCCCCTACAGAGCGATCGCCAAGTCATTGGTACTATCAACTTTGCGACTACCCAAGCCCACGCTTACACACTGGAAGATTTACGCATTAGTTATTTACTAGCCTTGCAAGTATCGGCAGCAATTCGTAACGCCAGTGGCTTCGCCCAATTAAATCAGCTATATGCCCAACTAGAGGCAGAAAAACGCAAATCTGAGCAACTGTTACTGAACGTACTTCCTGTACGTGTAGCCGATGAATTAAAACGCACTGGCAGAGTTAAACCCGTGCATTATGACTCTGCCTCAGTATTGTTTACCGACTTTAAAGATTTCACTCAATTAGCCGAACAACTCACTCCCGAAGATTTAGTCAATGAATTAGATTATTGCTTTTCTTGCTTCGATATGCTTATTGAAACTCACAAATTAGAGAAATTAAAAACAATTGGTGACAGTTATATGTGTGTTGGAGGAATTCCCACTCCTAACCGCACTCATGCAATTGATGCTGTACTAGCCGCCTTACAAATTCAAGCCTTTATGCAATGGCGGCGGCTCGAAAAAATCAAAAATAATCATCCCTATTGGGAAGTCCGCATCGGCATCCACTCAGGACCCTTGCTAGCGGGTGCGATTGGTCATAATAAATTTTCTTATGATGTTTGGGGCGATACGGTTAATACTGCCTCCAGAATGGAATCCTGTGGAGTTTGTGGCAACATTAATATTTCAAAAGCCACGTTTGAGTTAGTGAAAAATTTTTTTGATTGTGAATATCGGGGAAAAGTCAATGCAAAAAATAAGGGTGACATTGATATGTATAGCAACCGCCAAGATAGTTAGGACGTAGAGTAGAGATCACCTGTTGTCCTGAAGTTATTCAAGCTGCTCATGGCAAACCCCTATAGTTATGACCTGCGTCAGAAGGTGAT